>RFHX01000206.1 GCA_003695725.1 Candidatus Schekmanbacteria bacterium | reverse complement strand
TTTTTGAAAGTATATATTACCACAAAAATAATATGAATAGGATATTTTTTATTTTTAAAATAGGACTAATTTAGTCCTAAAAAGAGCTTGACTTTTTGCTCTTTGACAATTAACTTATAAGTAAAAGCAGTGCTTAATTCTGATTTTCTTTTTTCAGAGTATCAGAATAAAAGAGGAGGAGAAAAAATGAAGCTTGTACATTATCACCCTCAGGGTTCAGATAAAAGATTAGGTAAATGGTTGAGAGATTACACCCCGCTTTTTAAAGAATATTTTGATGACTTTTTTGATGAGTGGGATGACCGTTTCTCATGCAGAATGAATGTTTATGAAACTGCAGATAGCTGGGAGTACTTTGTGGAACTTCCGGGAGTAAAAGAAGAAGACCTCAAAGTAACATTTGAGGACAAGCATATCAAGGTTTCGGGAACTAAAAGCTTTGAAGATGGATTTGGAGAAATAACAAGGTATCACAGAAGAGAAATCGGTGAAGGTTATTTTGAGAGATGGCTGCACCTTCATGATGGAGCAGATATTGAAAATATCAAGGCAAAACTAAAAAATGGAGTGTTAAGGGTTTCAGTTCCAAAACTTGAGCTTGCAAAGGTTAAGATGATTGAAGTGGAGGCAGAAGCATAATCTCGGGGTAACTTTAGTATCAATTCTCAAAGAGGGGCTCATTGCCCCTCTTTTTTTGTATTTTTCAGAAAATTCATAAAGCAAGAGTTTTTTCCTGCCCTTTGATTTGACAATGCTTTGAAATTTAATAACCATACTTTTAAAAAAATACTTATTGGAGGTTGATTATGAATTCAGTAATTTATGATATGACTTCTTTTTTTCCATATAATCAGGGGAATAGGTGGAGTTATAAACATATTTCTAATGGGAACGAATCGGAGGTTTCGTATATAATAGATGGCGTTGAAACATTTTTTGGTGTTCAAGTCCCAAAAAAGGTGCAGGAAGACAATCCTGATGAGTATTTCTGCACACTTATTGATCCGATTTATGGTGTGCGGGACTTTAAGCATCACATTGGAATGTCTCCCAATTTTTTAGTTTATACACCACCAACTATAATTATCCCTGCAAAGATGGCTTTAGGACAAATACATTATAATACCTCTCATCTATTCAGACATAAATATGACGGAGAGATTCAAGATGAAGGCGAATTTTATGATGTGACTCGATTTGAAAACATTGAAGATATTGAAACACCGGCAGGGATTTTCAAAGAGTGTCCAAAATTGACCCTTATTAGAGATGATGTCTTTTCTGATTTAGTTGTAAATGTCATATTCACCCAATGGATGGCAAAAGATGTGGGAATTGTAAAATTGCATTCTAAAGTTAATATTTATTCACCTCAAAATCCCGAGCCATATATTGTAGAAAGTGAGGATATCATTACATCTGCAGATATAGATGGGGAAAAAATTTAATTTGCTATCTTGTTGTTTTATTGATAGAAATTTAAATTTTAGGGTTAAAAATATGTAAAAAACTTGACAAATCGACAAAACACTCATATAAGAGTGCTATAAAACTCTTATAAGAGTGTATGATATGGATAAAGTAACAATAAAGATTCCACGCGTTTTGTATAATAAAATTCAACAGCTTATCTCGGATTCAGGTTTTAATTCCCCAACGGATTTCATAGTCTATGTCCTTCGGGATATGGTAAGCGACGCTGGAATAAGTTCAGAGGATGATGCATTAAAACCTGACGAATTGAAAAGAATAAAACAAAAATTGAAAAATCTTGGATATTTATAAGCAACTTTTTAATTGTGGGAGAATTAAGAATGATTAAACCTCATGGTGGAAAACTTATCAATAGAATAGCTGATGATGAAAGCAGAAATAAATTAAAAGAAAAAGCTCAAAATTTGAAAAAAATAGCTCTTAATGAGAGAGAGACAAGTGATTTAGAGATGATAGCAACAGGTGCGCTCAGTCCACTTGAAGGCTTTATGACATCTAAAGACTACAAATCAGTCCTTGAGGAGAGACATCTTTCGACAGGTCCTGTTTGGACGATACCCGTTGTCTTATCTGAAAAAGAAGGAGATGATGTTGAAATTGGCAGTGAGATAGCTCTTTGCCAAAATGGGAATATCCTTGCAGTAATGGAAGTTGAGGATAAATTTACTTTTGATAAAGAAAAGGAAGCACAGGCAGTTTTACGGACAACTGACAAGGCACATCCGGGTGTGCAATATCTTGATTCTATCAGCAATACCTATATTGGAGGAAAGATTACTCTCATTGAAAAGCCTCACTATGATGATTTTAATGAATTTCGTCTTGACCCGGCAGACACAAGAAAACTTTTTGAAGAGAAGGGATGGAAGACAATCACTGCCTTTCAGACTCGAAATCCAATTCACAGAGCCCATGAATATTTGCAAAAATGCGCCCTTGAAATTGTAGATGCCCTGCTTATCCATCCTTTGATGGGCGCAACAAAAGGTGATGATATTCCGGGTGATGTAAGGTGGCAATGTTATACGACACTTTTAGAAAATTATTATCCTAAAGATAGAGTTGCCATATCTATATTTCCTGCGGCAATGCGTTATGCTGGACCTTCTGAAGCAATATTTCATGCCATAGCAAGGAAAAATTATGGATGTACACATTTTATTGTTGGGCGCGACCATGCAGGAGTTGGCAATTATTATGGCACTTATGATGCACAGTTGATTTTTAATGAATTCGACCCAAAAGAGATTGAGATTACACCTCTCTTTTTCGAGCATGCATTTTATTGTAAAGTATGCGGAAATATGGCTTCGACAAAAACCTGTCCGCATTCAAAGGAGCACCATGTTTTCTTGAGCGGTACGAAAGTGCGTGAAATGTTAAGGGCGGGACAAAAGCCCCCGGCAGAATTTACTCGGCCTGAGGTGGCAGAGGTATTGATAAGAAGTATGAAAAATTCTTGAAAGGAGATAATTTAACTATGACGAAACTTGTTGTAATAGGTCTTGACTGTGCAACGCCTCAACTCGTCTTTGATAAATGGCTCGATGAGCTTCCAAATATAAAATCGGTTATCGATGATGCCCTTTACGGTAAAATGGTATCAACTATTCCTCCAATTACTGTGCCAGCATGGACAGCTATGATGACATCGCATGACCCCGGTATGCTTGGTTTTTACGGCTTCAGGAATAGGAAAAGTTATGGATATGATGACCTTTATTTTGCCAATGCCAATTATGTAAAAGCAAAGACGATTTGGAACTATCTATCAAGAAATAGAATGAGTTCACTTATTATGGGTGTCCCTCAAACATACCCTCCCAAGCCCTTGAATGGAGTCCTTATTGCAAGTTTTTTAACGCCCAACAAGGATGTTCAATTTACATGGCCTGATGATATCAAGGCGGAATTGGATCAAGCCGCAGAAGGAGATTATATAATCGATGTGGACGATTTTAGAACAGACGATAAAGACAAACTCTTAAAATCCATTTATGTTATGACAGAACGCCGCTTCAAAGCGTTTCGGCACTTTTTAAAGAAGGATTTCGATTTTGCTATGATGGTCGAGATGGGTATAGACCGCATTCATCATGGCTTTTGGCGATTTTTTGACAAAGACCATCGCCTATATGAGCCGGGAAACAAATATGAAAATGCAATAAAAGATTATTACAGGTATGTTGATAGTGAAGTAGGAGAAACTCTAAAACAGCTCGATAAAGATACTTCCGTCATAATTGTTTCAGATCATGGTGCAAAGACAATGCATGGAGCGATATGCATCAATGAATGGTTTCAGCAGGAAGGGTATCTTACCTTGAAAGAACAGCCAAAGGAACAAACACGCCTAAAGATGGATATGATAGATTGGGAGAAAACTAGCTGTTGGGGTGAAGGCGGTTATTATTCGAGGATATTTTTTAATGTTAAAGGTCGTGAGCCGCAAGGAGTCATTCCTCAAGACGAATATGAATCCTTTAGAAACCAACTTATCGCTAAACTCGAAGCTATGACTGACGAAAACGGGAATTTAATCAATAACCGTATATTCAAGCCTGAGGAGATTTATAGAGAGTGCAAGAACATACCGCCTGACCTGATTCTTTATCCGGGAAACTTGGATTGGCGTTCAGCCGGTTCAGTTGGTACTGGCTCTATTCACATCTATGAAAATGATACAGGACCTGATGATGCAAATCATGCTCAGGAAGGAATTTTTATTTGGAGGATCCCGGGTAAAAAATGGGATAAAAGAGAAGATACAATTTCTATATATGATATTGCTCCATCGATTCTCAAATTTTATGGGATAGATATACCTGAAAATATGATAGGGAAACCGCTGATATAAAGAAATTTGAATTTAGAAAAAATTGGAGGAAGATTAATGAAAGGTTTTACACTTTGGTTTACAGGACTTTCCGGTTCGGGAAAGACAACTCTTGCAAGAGAAGTTGAGGCAATTCTTCTTGAAAGGGGTATGAAGGTTGAAGTCCTCGATGCCGACATAGTAAGAACAAATTTGAGCAAAGGGCTGGGATTTTCAAAAGAAGACAGAGATACGAATATTAGACGAATCGGTTTTGTATGCAACCTTCTTTCAAGAAATGGAGTTGTTGCCATTGCGGCGGCGATATCACCTTACAAAGCAGTAAGGGAGGAGAATCGCAGATTGATCAAAAATTATGTTGAAGTTTACTGCAAATGCCCTCTTGAAACTTTGACGGAAAGAGATGTAAAGGGACTTTATGCAAAAGCGCTTAAAGGTGAAATAAAAAATTTCACAGGTGTCGACGACCCCTATGAAGAACCTGATAATGCTGAAGTAGTTGTGGATACTTCCAAGGAATCTATAGAAGAAAGTGTAAAGAAGATTATAAGAACACTCGAATTGATGAAATTGATTCCGGAAACCGGAGAATCCGAATATTCTGAAGATGAGGAAGATGAGGTAAAGCAAAGATTAAAGGATCTTGGATATATTTAAGAAATTAAAAGGAGATACCTTTGGCTTTCTTTTTTAAAAAGAAGAAAAAAAAGAGATGCTGTGTTGTAGGTCTTGATGGTGTGCCTTTTTCATTGATTGAGCGCTTCATAGATGAAGATATTATGCCATTTATGGCTAAACTAAAAAGTGATGGCAATCTTCAGCAGATGAAAGTCACTCTGCCTGAAATTTCATCTGTCAGTTGGTCGTCTTTTATGACAGGAGTCAATCCTGCTGAACACGGGATTTTTGGTTTTATGGATTTGAAACCCGGCACCTATGATATGGTTTTCCCTTCGTATCCTGACCTCAAAGCACCAACGATATGGGATAAGCTCAAGGAAAAAGGTAAAAAAAGTGTTGTCATAAACCAGCCTTCTACCTATCCTGCGAAACCCTTGAATGGGGCAATGATTTCAGGATTTGTGGCTATAAATATCAAAAAAGCCGTCTATCCTCTTGCGCTGATATCACAGCTTGAAACAATGGGGTACAAGATAGATGTTGATACAATGAAAGCCCGCGAAGACCATGATTTTCTTATAAAAGAGCTTTACTCGACTCTTGAAGGAAGAAAAAAAGCCCTTGACCTTTTGTGGCGCACACAGGATTGGGATTATTTGGAGCTTGTTATAACAAGTACGGACAGACTTCATCATTTCCTATGGGAGGCATTGGAGGATTCAAATCACAAGCATCATCAGGCATTTCTTGACTATTATAATGCTGTTGATGGATTTATTCGTGAAGTTTATGAGAGATTTCTTGACACAGCAGGTGATGCAGACAGAGGAAGCCAATTTATCCTTTTATCTGACCACGGTTTTACAGGAATCGAGCAAGAGGTTTATCTGAACAAATTTCTTGAAAAGGAAGGTTTCATAAGTTATAAGAAAGATTTACCTGAATCTGTGGCAGATATTTCAGATGAGACAAAGGCATTTGTTCTTGATCCGGGGCGCATTTATATAAATGTAAAAGGTAAATATCCGAGGGGATGTGTCGAGGGTGGAGAAGTAGAAGAACTGAAAAGGCAGTTGAAAGATAAGCTCGAGACTCTCGAATACAACGGCAAAAAAGTAGTAAATAGCGTATTTTTTAAAGAAGACATATACAGTGGTAAATGCATCGATAACGCTCCTGATATAGTTGTTTTGTCAAATAGAGGTTTTGACTTAAAGGGATCGGTTAAAAAGAAGGAACTATTCGATAGAACGGTTTTATGTGGTATGCACACTTGGGATGATGCGTTTTTTTGGTCATTCAAAAAAGAAAAAGAAGAAATGAATATTACAGATGTTGCCGGCATCATTCTGAAAACTTTCGAAAGTTGATGAATAATTTGCAGATAACTAAAAGTTTAAGATATAAGTCATCATCAGTTTTTTTTAAGAAATACATCCCCTTTGCGATTCTTTTAATCTTTTTTTCCTACGATGCTGATGCCTACATTGGTCCCGGCGCTGGATTTGCTTTTATTTCAAGTTTCTTTGTCCTATTTGTAACATTTCTTCTTGCCTTTCTTTCTATTCTTGTTTGGCCAATTCGGTATATCATTAGGACATTTATAAAAAAACGCAGTGGAGAAAAAACTGATGTCGAGAGGGTCGTTGTATTGGGACTCGACGGGCTTGACCCTGCTCTTGTTACAAAATATATGAACGAGGGGAAACTTCCTAATTTTTCAAAACTCAAAGAGGAAGGCTCTTTCAGCCCATTGAGGACAACATATCCTGCAATGTCCCCTGTTGCATGGTCGTCCTTTATAACAGGAGTTGACCCTTCAAGGCACAATATTTTCGATTTTTTGAAAAGAGATGTAAGAACATATCTTCCTGATATTTCATCGGTGCACATTGGAAATACGAAGAAGACTTTGAATATTGGGAAATATAAGATCCCAATTGGGAAACCAGAAATTACCCTTTTAAGAAAAAGCCAACCCTTTTGGAAGATTTTAGGAGACAATCATATTTTTAGCGCAGTACTTCGCGTTCCAATTACATTTCCTCCTGAAAAATTTTATGGCGTTTCACTTTCAGGAATGTGTGTTCCTGACCTCAAAGGCACGCAAGGGTCTTTTACTTATTATACAACGGATAAAAATTCTGTAGGCAAGCATACTGGCGGAGTAAGGGTCTTAGTGGAAAGAAAAAACAATATTATTGAAAGTCATATTAAAGGACCTGAAAATTCGCTTCTTAAAAATGGTGGTGAAATGACAATACCCTTTAAAATAGAGATATTGAACGATTCTGAAGCAATTTTGAAACTACCTGACGAAGAAATCAAACTTAAAAAAGGTGAATATACAGATTGGAAAGTGATTGTTTTCAAAGCAGGATTAGGTATTAAAGTGCAGGGAATTTGCCGCTTCCTGTTGAGGTCTGTTTCTCCAGAATTTGAATTGTATATAACACCGATTAATATTGACCCTGACACTCCTGCTATGCCTATTTCTCATCCCCTCTATTATTCTGTTTATCTTTCCAAAATGCAGGGACGCTATGCTACATTGGGACTTGCAGAAGACACTTGGGCTCTTAATGAGCGCGTTATTGATGAGGAGGCTTTTTTGGGACAGGCATATAAATATTATGAAGAAAGAAGAGAGATGTTTTTCAATATGCTTGATAAAATCAAAAAGGGAATGGTTGCATGCGTTTTTGATACATCAGACAGAATTCAGCATATGTTTTTCCGTTATATAGATGATAGGCATCCAGCTAATAAAGATAAAGATACAGTGAAGCATAAAAATTCCATTGAAGATATGTACAAAAAAATGGACGAACTTGTAGGTGAAACAATGCAGAAGCTTGGAGAGAAGGATGTCCTTATGGTCATATCTGACCATGGTTTCAAGTCTTTTAGGCGCTGTGTAAATCTCAATACATGGTTTCATCAAAATGGTTATATGCATTTTAAGGACGGAGGTACAGGAGGAGAGTGGTTTCAAGGTGTTGATTGGTCTAAAACACGAGCATATACCTTTGGACTTGGTGGCATCTATATCAATTTGAAAGGTAGAGAAGGTCAAGGAATTGTTGAACCGGGTGAAGAGTATGAGAATTTGAAAAAAGAGTTATGTGAAAAACTCAATAATTTTCAGGACGAGGAATGGGGAGAAACTGCAATATGCCGCCTCTATGACAATAAAGAGCTTTTCAGCGGACCTTATGCAGGTAATGGTCCCGACCTTTTTGTGGGATTCAATGTTGGTTATAGAACTTCATGGGAAGCGGCAGTGGGCAAATGTACAGACAAAGTAATAGAGGACAATACGAAAAGCTGGAGTGGAGACCATTGTATTGACCCACGATTGGCGCCGGGTATATTGTTTTGCAGTAGGAAGATTGATGCGGATTCGCCTTCGATTATGGATATTGGACCTACTGTATTAAAGCTCTATGGCTTGGATATTCCTAAATATATGCAGGGTAAACCGTTAATTAACAATGTATGATATGATATTTAAGAGAGGCAGATCAAATTTGAAGAGCAAAAGTAAAGTTTTGGTACGCATCATTCTTCTTTTCGCCATAATACCTTTTCTAATTATTGGATGCGGGAAGAAAGCTGAAACATCTGATACGAAAAAGAAAGTTCTAATTTTAGGTTTTGACGGTATGGACCCTATAATTTTAAGGAAGATGATGGATGAGGGAAGAATGCCCAACTTCAAAAAACTTGCCGAAGAAGGTTCATTTAAAGAGCTTCAAACTTCCAATCCGCCACAGTCTCCTGTTGCATGGTCTAATTTTATTACCGGTATGAATCCGGGTGGACACGGAATATTTGATTTTGTCCATCGCGACCCAAAAACGCTTTTCCCTTATCTTTCAACATCACGCACAGAGGCGGGTAAGAAAAGCATTACAATTGGCGATTGGGTTATACCGCTTGAATCAGGCAAGGTTGAACTTTTACGGCATGGAAAATCTTTTTGGGAAATATTACAAAGCAAAGGTGTGCCGTGCACAGTATATATGATTCCTTCCAATTTTCCACCTGTAGAATGTGAGGCAAAAACTCTTTCAGGAATGGGCACTCCTGATATGCTTGGGACATATGGGACTTTTTCATATTATTCCAATGTTGAACCAGAGATGGAAAACGGCGAAATCTCAGGAGGAAAATACTACGAGGTTTATGTCAAAAGAAATACTGTAAAAGCGAAAATATACGGACCTAAAAATACCTTCAGAAAAGGTGCACCTGACTGCACTGTTGATTTCACAGTCTATATTGACCCTGAAAATCCTGTTGCAAAGATTGTGCTTCCTAATAAAGAAATATTCTTGAAGGAAGGCGAATGGAGCGAATGGATTAGGATTGATTTTGAGCTGATACCCTATTTGCAGTCTGTTTCGGGAATATGCCGTTTTTATCTAAAAGAAGTGCATCCTGATTTCAAGCTTTATGTTACACCGATAAATATAAATCCTGAAGACCCTGCTCTGCCCATTTCGACGCCGCCCGATTTTTCGAAGGAGCTCTTCGAAAATGTAGGATACTTTTATACACAGGGAATGCCAGAAGACACAAAAGCCCTCTCAAGCGGAATATTTGATGATGGTGAATTCATCAAACAGATAACATTAGTCCATGAAGAGGAGGTCAGAAATTATCATTATCTTCTTTCTCAATTTAAAAGCGGACTTCTCTTTTATTATTTTTCAAGCACTGACCAAAATGCCCATATGTTTTGGCGTCTCCATGATAAAAACCATCCTGCTTTCAATCAGGAATCTTATGATAAATATGGAGATGTCCTTGAAAAGGTTTATGAAGAGATGGATGATATCCTTGGTTATACTTTGAAGCGAATAGATGATAATACCACTTTGATTATAATGTCTGACCATGGCTTTGCGCCCTTCTATTATTCCTTCAACATAAATACTTGGCTTTTGAACAATGGTTATGTCGCATTGATTGACCCTTCAAAACAGGGAGAGGAGGAGTTGTTTGCCAATGTTGATTGGAGTAGGACCAAGGCATATGTCTTGGGATTGAATGCTTTGTACATAAATCTTGCTGGAAGAGAAGCAAATGGAATCGTATCTCCGGGAGATGAATATAATCAACTTGTAGACGAACTGGTAGAAAAATTGAAAAAAGTAGTAGACCCTAAAACAGGAAAGAAAGTTTTCAGAAATGTTTATAAAAGAGATGACATCTATTCAGGGCCATATGTAAAGGATGCCCCAGATATCCTCTTGGGTTTTGCGAGAGGTTATCGTATCTCATGGGAAGCAAGCCTTGGAAAGTTTCCAAAGGAATTGATTACGGACAATATGGAAGCATGGAGTGGAGACCATTGTATGGCGCCTGAAGAAGTGCCGGGAATAATCCTTTCCAACAAAAAGATTGTCAAGGAAAATCCTGCACTCTATGATATTGCACCAACTCTTTTAGCAGAGTTTGGCTTTGAAAAGGAAAAAGAAATGGTAGGCAGTAATATTTTTTAACCTGATTTCAGGGAGGTAGAAAAATGTTTGGTGGAGCTAAGATAAAGATTGATAAGGAACTTTTGGCAAAGGTAAAGAAATATGCAGACATTGCCGGATATTCATCAGCAGAAGAATTCATTACACATACGATTGAAAAAGAGATTGCAAAACTTGAAGAAGCCGATTCCGAAGAAGATATCAAGAAAAAATTGCAGGGACTTGGATATATTTCCTAATATTGTTTGTTAAAAAATTAAGGTCTTTTTTAAAGGATTAGAAAAGGAAAGATGATTACATTTGTGAAATTGTTGAATGGGTTGTTTGACCTGATTTTTGCACCCTTCAAAAATATGGCGCCTGTGTGGGGAATAACTGTTGTTTCACTCATAACAGGTGTTGTAATGTTAATCATCTTCCGCTATACGTCAAATCAGGAGGGGATTAAAAATACAAAGGAAAAAATAAAAGGTTATCTTCTTGAAGTCCGCCTTTTCAATCATGACCTTCAGCAGATGTTAAAATCTCAGAAAAAGATATTGAGGACAAACCTTACTTATATGAGATATTCTGTGACGCCGATGCTTGTAATGATAATTCCGGTTATTTTTATCCTTGTCCAGCTTGACAGCAGATATGCATACAGGCCGCTAAAAGAAGGAGAAAAAACGATAGTTTGCCTTAAACTCGATGATGGCATATTGATAAATAATGCGGATATTGAATTGGAATTGCCAAAAGGCTTGAAATTGGATGCACCACCATTGAGGATTGAAAGAGAGAATGAAATTGACTGGCGTTTAAGAGTCGAAAAGAGTGGAAATTATAAACTTACATTTATTGTGAATGGTAAACGCTATGAAAAAAAATTGTTAGCAGAAAACATTCTTCAGCGAGTTGGTGCAGAAAAGGAAAAGGTAAATTTTGAGCATATTCTTCTTACTCCTGCCGAAACACCATTCCCGTCAGATTCTCCCATAGAAGAGGTAAGAATAAATTACCCTGAAATGAATTTAACATTTTGGGGAGTGGAGATTCACTGGCTTATTGTCTTTTTTGTCCTCTCAATTATTTCTGCCTTTGGACTAAAGGATGTCTTTAAAGTTCAAGTGTAATGTAG
>RFHX01000205.1 GCA_003695725.1 Candidatus Schekmanbacteria bacterium | reverse complement strand
TTATAATATTTTATAGAATAAAAAGAGAAGCAGGTCTTCTTTTAATACTGTATATATTGTGGGTCAGTTTTGCAACAATTCTTAACTTTTTTATTTTTATATTGAACTAGTAGGTGCCAAGATGAGATTATGGACAATTCACCCAAAATATTTAGACACTAAAGGTTTAGTATCCTTATGGAGAGAGGGGTTGCTGGCGAAAAAGGTTTTAGAAGGCAAAACTAAAGGATACAAAAACCATCCTCAACTAAACCGTTTTAAAAATCATAAAAAACCACTGGAAGCTATCAATGCGTATTTATTTGATGTATATAAAGAGGCTGAAAGAAGAGGATACAATTTTGATAAAAACAAGATAAAATTTTCTGAAATAAACGATAAAATTACTGTCACTTCAGGACAAGTTGAATTTGAGTTTAAACATTTATTAAACAAGCTTAAAAATAGAGACATTGAACAATATCAAAAGATAAAACATACTAAAAATATTGAGGTAAATTCTATATTCATCATAGTTCCTGGACCAATAGAAGAATGGGAAAGATTATAATACTGCCAACCAATTCAAAATTACTTCGTAATTTTGCCACGCCTTGCAGGCTCTCGCTTACGCTCGGGACGCCTAACAGCCGTTAAAAGAGAAATTCCTGCGAAATTTCTCCAAATTTTTGGCTTCGCCAAAAACTTCTTTTAACGGCATATGTTATATTTAATTAAAAAAACATGAAAAAATACATTTCAAAATTCTTGATAAAAAGAGGGTTCAAAAGATTAGTGAGTGAAATAGAGACACTAGAATTAAGAGACAGTGAAGAAACAATAAGATTCCTTTTTTCAAAAAAAGCCGAATTAATTACTCCTTGGCAGTTCAAAGAAGAATTGATTTTGTTAGCAGGTGAAATTGAAAAACTAATTCCAAAAACCATTGTTGAAATTGGAACAGCAAATGGAGGGACTTTGTTTATGTCTACTCGACTAGCAGCTGATAATGCTTTAATTATTTCAATAGATTTGCCAGGAGGAGAATTTGGGGGAGGATATCCTGATTGGAAAATACCTATTTACAAGTCGTTCGCAAAAGCGAATCAAACAATTGAATTAATCAGAGAAGATTCTCATTCTGAGCAAACTTTTGAAAAAGTAAAGTCTCTTTTAAATGGAAGGGAAATAGATTATTTGTTTATTGACGGTGATCACACTTATGACGGGGTAAAAAAAGACTTTGAAAAATATCGAACCCTTGTTAAGAAAAATGGAATAATTGCTCTTCATGACATCGTTGTGCATAAAGGTTCAAATTGTGATGTTCATAGATTTTGGAATGAGGTCAAACAGAATTATGAATATCAAGAATTTGTAAAAGATTGGAATCAAAATTGTTTTGGTATTGGTGTGATTAAAAACAACTAAATATAACAAAACCTAAACTGCATTAAAACGCAGTTTAGCCAAAACGTTAGCGGGCATTGTGTGAAACAGACCATTACCATATTAATTTTGACAATTTGTTCATTGACAATCAATGGACAGAGTTTCTCATTGACTATTGACTCGTTGACATTAAAGCATATCAAACTATTGCCTGCTGACCAACAACATTATTTTGACAGCATTCTGGAAAACAGGAAGAATGCTGAATGGTTGACGCGAATTGACACCTCAAATTTTGACTATGCCTTTATAGAAGAAACATTTTGTTATTCTGACACAACTTCAAAAATTACTGAAAGATATTTCATTAAGTCTGACAGTATTCCTAAAAGCATTTATGTAAACGGACTTTATAAAGAACCAAAAACAATTTATGACGGATTTTTAATTTGGTATTCAAAAAACGTAACATATTTTACCACACTACTTCCACTTATTGACAATTATTCAAAACTTAAAGCAACTCAAGAACTACCTTACGACAAAAGGCAAATATGGTCACACGGTTGTGTAGTTCAGGAGAATGGGGAGAAAAAATTTGAAGAAAGACGTACGGAACAACTCAAAACAACTTATCAAATCCAGACAATGGTTGATAGACTAAATAATAAGATTGTGGTATCAATTCAATTTGCACCAAAGCGACCAAAATTTGAAACGTATAACTACAACGGAGTATGGGATTGGTAGGACAAAAGAAGAACAACGACCCGCTAACAAAGGCTATACAAAATAGTTGTTGTTTGGTAGTTTAAAGAAAAGTTATTACTTTTATCAATCGTAGGGTTTACGGTGGAATTTTAACTGTGTGAAAATTCCACAACTTTGTATAGCCCTGCTCGTTGTGCGCAACCAATAGAATAATATGTAAAAAGAACATAGCAATTTGAAAAAAAGGATGTAAATTTGAAGTATGAATCTCCTTGATCGAAATATTGATAAGATAAAAAACATTTGTGATAAACATAAAGTATCAAGATTGTATGTTTTTGGTTCAATTTTAACAAATAAATTTACTAAAACAAGCGACATTGACTTTGTGGTCGACTTTAAGAATGTTAGCATTTATAATTACGCAGACAATTATTTTAACTTGAAAGC
>RFHX01000204.1 GCA_003695725.1 Candidatus Schekmanbacteria bacterium | reverse complement strand
TAAATCTCTTTGAAACTGATCTCGATAAAATCAAAAATCGAAAATGTTGGTCAGTGATGCATCCGGAGACTCCGGGATGCAGAAAGTGTGAAACACAAGACAATATGAATATGGAAGTTGATATCAATGGTAATCTTAAAAATATCATATTTACCAATTCATTGATTGCGGATAATGTACTTATCAAAGTAATACAAGATATATCAAAGATTTTAAAGAAACTTCATAACATTGAAACAGAAGTATCAAACTTAAGAAAGCTTGTTGATTCCACATTTGGCAATTCAGATTTCTTAACCTCTTGCTCTATCTGCACTAAAATTAGGTTGAAAGACGGCACTTGGGTATCGCCATCAAATATAGAAAATCTTATGTCAAGTGGATATATTTCTCACGGATTGTGTCCTGAGTGCGCAAAACCATACATCGATGAAATTATGAAAAAATAAGAAAATTTTCATTCTTCAAATTCTTCTTGAAAATCCTTAACACCTTTACCGCCTACTTTCTGAAGTGGGATTTTCCAAAAATTCGAATTTCCCGGATTCTTAAGTGTCATTTCAAGAATTTTATCAAGACTTCCTTCCGGCATCCCCATAAATTTTTCTGCAGTCTTAACGGCAGATCTCAACTCATCAGGGTCAGTTATTCTTGTAAGCTCACCTTCAACTATTACAGACTTCCATGACCTGCTTGCCGGATAATCCTGCGGCACCCAATAAACGGTAAATGAAACTTTTTTACTCTTTTCAATATATTCCATTTTCTTCCCTGTAGGGCCAAGGGTAATGTAGATTGTTTTTTTATCGTAGAAATATGCCAAAGGAATTCCATATGCAGATTCACCATTGGTTAAAGATAAAATACCTACTCTTTGCTCTTTTAAAAAAGAATCTATCTCTTCTTCCGACAATGCTTCAACATTGCTTTTAGTTTTCATATTTTCACTCTCCCTTATTAAAATAAGGTAATAAAAAGTTATAAAGCATGGTCAAGAAGCATTATCATCTGATTTTTTGGCAATGTCTCCTTTGTAATTGCTATCTCATCTGTAGCCATCAATGAAACATTCCTTTTCCTATCAATAAATTCTTCAATCCTTGCAAGTGGGAATCCGCATTTATCAGTTTTATAATGCATCGGAATAACGATTTTAGGATTGATTTTTTCAATTACCCTATCTGCAACATTCCCATTGATAGTAAACATACCTCCAACAGGAATTAGCAAAACATCGACATCTCCTATTTTTTCCGCCAATGCATCATCAATTTCGTGTCCCAAATCGCCTAAATGGCATATATTAACCCCATCGATTGCAAATGTGTAAATTATTATCGTTCCTCTCTGTTGCCCCTCTTCTGTATCGTGATATGCTTCAACACCCTTAAACTCAATCCCTTTTACTACAGTAACACCCGATTTGTTTACCACTTCGAATTCACCTTTCAATCCCTTTGTATATCCATGGTCTGCATGGTCATGAGAACATAAAACTATATCAGGAGTGTCTGGAATTTCTCCATAACCAATCGCTCCATCATAACCACCCGGTTCATAAGGGTCGGTAATAATTTTCAACCCATTGTCTGCTGTAATTAAAAAAGAGGCATGTCCATACCATTTAAGTTTCACCACTTTCCCTCCTATTTAAATGTAAACCTGTCTGTAAAAGAATTCGCTATGATACAGAATTTTTGTTGTCAATCCTACCCATATTTTTTAATAATATCAAGTCATCACTTATTCAAGATCACGAAAAAATATGGCAGCTTTTTTGAATGAAAAAAAGAAAGATAGAAATGAAGAAAAAATCTATTTTTGATATACATCTCCATACATCAAGGTACAGTTTTTGCAGCAATCTTCTGCCGGAAGATCTCATAAAATACGCTAAAAGAAGAAACCTCGATGGAGTTGTAATAACTGAACATGGAAAGGTATGGAGTCAAAGTGATTTATATAGACTACAGGAATCTGCTGAAAAAGATAATCTCAAAATCTTTTCAGGTCAGGAAATCAGAGTATTGGGAAGTGATGGACGGGAAGGGGATGTGTTGGTTTACGGAATAAACAAAGACTTTGAAGAATATTTACCGATTGATGAGCTTTTAAAAATTGTGGATTCAGAAGGCGGTGTTGCCGTTGCAGCACATCCAAGAAGAAATATATTGGGACTTCACGATGATATATACCTCTATCAATTTCACGGTGTTGAAATATTGAATTCAAACTATAATAGTGATGAAATTCTTATTTCTTTGAATGATATGAAATATCTCAACTGCGCATTTACAGGCGGAAGCGATGCGCATTCCATTGATAGAATTGGCAGATATGTTACAATCTTTTATGAGCCCATAAACTCAATAGAGGACATCGTAAAAGCAATCAGGAAAAAAAAATGCTTTCCTGCAGCCGGATTTATAACTGAAGAAAAGATAGGTGAGATCTTGGAAAAGAAGAATTTGGAGATTTTGAATATTAAACAATCCATTCCCTAATATGAAAAAATCTTTCATCCATTTAATTCTGTTAATTGCAACAATCTGCACTACCCTTTTTATGGGTGCCTTTTTCGAAGGTGGGAATCCTTTGGAAAGGATAGGCGATATATGGTTAGGACTCCCATATTCATTGACTCTTCTTACTATTCTCGGCGCTCACGAATATGGGCATTATAGAATGTGCCGCAAACACCTCGTGCCTGCCACTTTGCCCTATTTCATCCCTGCCCCGCCTCCTTTTATCTTAGGCACTTTTGGAGCTGTAATAAAAATAAAAGCTCGAATGCCTGACAGGAAAGCACTTTTCGATGTGGGCATTACAGGTCCCATACTTGGATTAATAATTGCAATTCCTGCCTGTATCATTGGTGTTGCTACTTCAAATGTAGTGCCTGTTACAGGTGAAGAAGGCATAGTGCTTGGAGATTCTCTTCTTTTCTCTTTAATCGTTTATCTGATTAAAGGACCTCTTCCTGACGGATATGATTTAATGCTAAACTCCGTTGCTTTTGCTGGATGGTTTGGACTTCTTGTAACAGCATTCAATCTTCTTCCTTCAGGTCAACTTGATGGAGGACATATCATTTATGCTGTGCTCGGTGAAAAAGCGGAAATATTGGGGAAAGTGGTCCTTTTTATTCTCATTATTCTTGGTTTATTTTGGCCCGGCTGGTTTTTCTGGTCCATATTGCTCGTAGTGCTCGGATTTAAACATCCGCCGCCTTTAAATGATTATATTCCACTTGATAGTAAAAGAAAAATGATGGCACTGTTAATATTGATTGTTTTCATCTTGACATTTATTCCTGTGCCAATTGAAATAAGGTAAAAAAAGAATGTTTATCCCTATAAAGGATGACAATCCAACAAAACATTTTCCCTTTGTTACTATACTTTT
>RFHX01000203.1 GCA_003695725.1 Candidatus Schekmanbacteria bacterium | reverse complement strand
TTCTTTGATATATTATTATGCGTATTAATTTTTAATATTCACGAGACTTATATTTCAGGAGAGGAAAGATGAGTGAAGCTAATGAAAATATCATTGAAGAATTGGTAAGAGCTCTTCAAGCAGAGAAATATGCAAAGGAATTTTTTGAATGGGCAAAATCTATCTCAACAAATGACGGCACAAAAGAAATTTTCTCCTTTTTTGCCCAAGAAGAGGAATCTCATATTAGGCTTATAAACAAACAGCTCGCTAAAAAAGCAGGTGAAGAATGGAAAATTGAAGATTTAAGGCCTGAAAAGTTTCCGGGACTTGATATTCCTTCAAAAGAAGAGCTTATGGAGAAAGATATCTCGGAAAAGGAAGCCATAGATATTGCCATCAAAATTGAAGAAAGCGCTATTAAATTTTATAAGGAATTGTTGAGTCTTTCTGTTGATGAAGAGGATAAAAAGTTTTATTCAGATTTTATTACCTTTGAACAGGGACATTACGACCAATTTAAAAAGAAATATGAAGAGATGAGTTAATTTGGAGGTTAAGAGAAGGTTGGCAATGAAAATAATATATAACGGGAAAAAAGAGTTTACAGTAAATGTCCGAAATCATAGTTTCACTGTAGACCAACCGGTAGACAATGGCGGAGAAAACAAAGGTCCAACGCCGCCGGAGATATTTGCCGCATCCTTAGGCACCTGTATTGGTGTATATGTTGCATCCTACTGCAACACAAAAGGGATTAAGACAGAGGGCTTGATGTTTGATGTAGATTGGAAATTTTCTGAAGAACACGAAAAGATAGAGGAAATTTCAGTCAAAATATTTATGCCTGATGAAAGCTACAAAGCACGAGAAAAAGCCATCTTAAGAGTTGCAGAACATTGCCTTATCCATAATACTATAACCGGCAATCCAAAGATAGATCTTTCTATAAACAAAAAACAGGAGGCATAAAAATGGAATTCAGGAAAAAAATTATTCTTATACTGTTAATAATTGCAGTGGCATGCATTTACTTTGCCGGAGACATCGAATTTAAACAGGATATTGCAAAAATTGAAAATGCCTTGGGACTGAAATCTGCTTCAACAGGGCAAAAATTCTGGATTGAAAAAGAAAAGAAAGAAAAAAAGGCAAAACCTAAAGAAGAAAGCCATTATTTCATCCCTACAACCTTTGCAGATGTAGCAGACAAGGTAAAGGATGCTGTTGTAAATATCAGCACTGACAGAGTGATAAAAACAAGAAGAAGCGGTGGATTCAACCCTTTCAAAGATTCTCCATTCAAAGATTTTTTTGGCGACGATTTCTTCGACCATTTCTTCGGGCCTGATATGCCAAAGGAATACAGACAGCAATCCCTCGGCTCAGGCTTCATAATTAATGAAGACGGCTACATCGTAACCAATAATCATGTTGTAGATAAAGCAGATAAAATAAGGGTAAAATTATCAGACGGCAAAGAATATACAGCGGAAGTCATAGGCAAAGACGCCAAAACCGATATTGCCCTTATAAAAATTGAGCCAGACCACAAACTGCCTGTCGTGACTCTGGGAGATTCAGATAAATTGCGCGTAGGCGACTGGGTAATAGCAATCGGAAATCCTTTTGGTCTGGAAAGAACCGTTACAGCCGGTATCGTAAGCGCAAAGGAGCGAGTAATCGGCGCGGGACCTTATGATGACTTTATACAAACAGATGCGTCAATCAACCCCGGAAACAGCGGCGGACCTCTCGTTGATATGGAAGGAAATGTCGTTGGAATCAATACTGCTATCTTTTCACCCAATGGGGGTTTTGGCAGTCCGGGGAATATAGGCATAGGTTTTTCTATCCCGATAAATCTTGCCAAAAATATTCTCATACAGCTGAAAGAAAAAGGTAAAGTAACAAGAGGATGGCTTGGCTTGCTTGTGCAAACACTTGATGAAAACCTTGCAAAACAGTTTGGCAGAGAGAGCAAAGAGGGAGCTCTTGTGGGACAGGTAACAAAAGACAGCCCTGCAGAAAAAGCAGGGATAAAACGAGGAGATATAATAATTGAATTCAATGGACAAAAGGTAAAGGATTCAAGAGACTTGTCAATGAAGGCGGCATCTACACCACCGGGTACAAAAGTAAAGGTAAAACTTGTTAGAGATGGCAAAGAAAAAACTGTAACAGTAGTACTTGGGGAATACCCGGAAGAAGGCGTAGTATCTGCAAAATCCAAAAGTACTGAAGAAAAGATTGGCATTACAGTTGAAAACATCACTCCAGAAATCGCCCGCCAGCTCGATGTAACCAATACGAAGGGCGTTGTAGTTTCCCGGGTTGAAAGAGGAAGCACTGCTTACCGTGCAGGAATTAGAAGAGGAGACATTATAAGAGAAGTCAATAGAAAACCCATTGAAAATGTTGATGATTTTGAACGAGAAATTGGCAAGGCAGACCTTGCAGAAGGGATACTCTTTTTAATCGAAAGCAAAGGTATGACACACTACGTAACGATAATCGAGGAATAATTTAATATAACATTTAAAGTGTAGGAGGCGTTATGGAACTTTTAAACTATCAAGAACTCGAGAATAAGATTAAAAATTTCATCACAATCGACGGGGACAATGTAAATGTTGTAAATGAGGATGAACTAAGAGAATCTGGAATAGATTTGCTGGTTCAGAATGCAGTCTTCAATGAAGGAGAAAAAGAAAAAGCTCTTTGTCGCTGGATTATCCGAGAAGCGGCACAATCTCTCGGTATTTATCCATCATCCATTCAGGGACTCTATATGGCAAGGGCTCAGAATCGCTATCAAAAGAAGACCGTGCCTGCTATAAACATACGAGTGCTTACTTACGATGTAGCAAGAGAAATAATAAAAACTGGTCGAGCAAACAACTCAACTGCCTATATTTTCGAAATTGCAAAAAGTGAAATTGGATATACATTTCAAAGGCCATCAGAGTATGCAGCATGTGTGCTTGCCGCTGCCATAAAGGAAAATTATAAAGGCCCTGTTTTTCTGCAAGGGGACCATTATCAGGTAAACGCCTCAAACTTCCAAAAGGATAGGGAAGGCGAAATTTCAAAACTTAAGGACTTGATCAAGGAATCAATAGAAGCAGGATTTTATAACATCGATATCGATTCATCTACTCTTGTTGACCTCTCAAAAGAAACTATCGATGAACAACAGCGCCTCAACTATGAAATCACTGCAGAGCTCACTGCATTCATAAGAGAGCTTGAACCGGAGGGTATAACAATATCTGTTGGCGGTGAAATTGGTGAAGTGGGAAAGAAAAACAGCACACCAGAAGAGCTTCGCGCATACCTTGATGGATATAAAAAATGCCTTGAAGGATATAATAAAAACTATGCTGGTATATCAAAAATAAGTGTCCAAACAGGGACCAGCCATGGAGGAGTCCCTCTTCCTGATGGAACGATTGCCGAAGTAAAATTAGATTTGGATACTCTTGGGACACTATCGAAGATAGCGCGCGAAGAATACGGTTTAGGGGGCGCTGTCCAACACGGCGCTTCAACTCTTCCTGAGGACGCTTTTGGACACTTTCCTGAAAGAGAAACTCTGGAAGTCCATCTTGCAACAGGATTTCAAAATATTATCTATGACAGCAAGAGTTTCCCTGCTGATTTGAGAGAGAAGATTTATCAAACTATCGTCGAAAAGTTCAGCTCCGAAAAGAAGGATTCGCAAACACATGAGCAGTTCATTTATAAAACAAGGAAGAAAGGTTTTGGTCCACATAAAAAGGAGGTTTGGTCCCTTCCAAAAGATAACTTGAATGCTATTATGGGTGAATTGAGAGATAAGTTCGATTTGATTTTCAAGAAAATGAATTGTGTTGATATGACCGATATTGTCAACGAGACTATAAAGACAGTGAGAGTAAAGGCAAAAAAGCCTGTATAGACATTATTGCTTTTTTAACGAACTGTTATTTCATAAAATATAAGAAGACCGATAAAAAAACAAATTAGAGAGGAGGATTCTGTCCTCTTAAATGAAGAACATTCCCCGCTTAGCGCTTGAAAGGTTTATTTCATTTCTTCCCTTTTCAACTGCTTTGATTGACAAAAAATTAAAGGTCCTATTGGCAAATCAGCAGTTTGAAGAGATAATGGGACTTTCTTCAAAAATGATAGTTGAAAAAAGCTGTGAAGAGCTCTTTTCAGCAAATAAGCATATCTTGAATATCATTGAAAGAGCACTGCAAAATAACAGTGTTTGCTCAGAATCAAAATCAACTCTCTACCGGTGGGGAAGACCGCCTATTCCAATTGAGGTTACTGCATCTCCAATAGGAGAAAGAGGGAACATTTTTCAAGAGGCGTCCTTAATTTTAATTCTAAAAGACAATTCAACTATTGCACAGATTGAAAGCAGAGAAGAACAGAATGAATTAATTAAAAATATGGAAGTTTTTTCACATAGACTTATACATGAAATCCGCAATCCTTTGGGCTCAATAAAAGGTGCGGCACAAATGTTGAAGAAGGTAGAAAGTTTGAATGAAGATTCGATGGAATTTTTGAATATCATTTTATCGGAAGTTTCACGCCTTAATCGTATGACAGGAGACCTTTCAACATTTATGTCCAACAAGTCTGTCTCCTTTGAAAGGCTGAATATTCATAAAATCATCGACAGAGTGCTCAATACTTTCTCTCTCGACAACAGATTCAGAAATATAAACTTCAAAAGAGAATATGACCCAAGTTTGCCTGAAATTGAAGGAAATGAAGACGAGTTAATACAGCTCTTCCAAAATATAATAAAGAATGCCGCTGAATCGCAGGACTTCCAAGGAGAAATCATTACTCGCACAAAATACACGCGAATCGCGTTTCCAAAAAATTCAAAAACAGCACATCATGGCTATCTGGCAATCGAAATAATCGATTGCGGAGAAGGAATACCAGAAGAAAGAAAAGACAAGATATTCCTACCTTTCTTTACGACAAAGAAGGAAGGCACCGGTTTAGGGCTTGCAATATCATTAAAAATCGCAACAAAACACAATGGTATGATAGAATTTAAAAATAGAGAAGACGAAACGGGGAGCATTTGCCGCATTACGCTTCCCTTTGCAAAAGATTGAGCACAATGAACAAACCAAAAATTTTAATAGTAGATGATGAAATAAATCTTACGCGTATAATGGGAAAGTTTTGCGAAAAGGAAGGTTACGAACCTATCCTTGCAAATACAGGCGCTGAAGCTATTTCATACTTGGAAAAAACAGAATTCGATGTAGCCTTCATAGATATCAATATGCCTGACATTTCAGGATTCCAGATACTTCAAAGGGGAAAAGAATTAAGGCCCAATTGCTATTTTATAATTATGACAGCCACAGACAATATGGAAAATACAATCGAAGCTATCAAAAAAGGGGCATATGATTACATCTCAAAACCCTTTGACCTTGAAGAAATCAAGTTCAGTGTTGAAAAGATAATGCGTCTTGTTGACCTCAAACTGCGCGTTGATGAACTGAAAAGTGAAATCGTCGGTGAAAGCACAGACGATTTGATTGTTGGAAAAAGCAGACAGATTCGCGAAATTTTTAAATTTATTGGACGAGTTTCATCAAGTGATGCCACTGTACTCATTACCGGTGAAAGCGGCACAGGCAAAGAGCTCGTAGCAAAGGCAATCCATTACTACAGCCCCCGTGTTGGAAAACAATTTATAAAAGTCAACTGCGCCGCAATACCAGGCGGATTGGTTGAAAGCGAACTTTTTGGACACAAAAAAGGTTCCTTCAGCGGTGCTTATGAAACAGTGCCGGGAAAATTTCAGGCGGCTGAAGGAGGAACTATATTCCTCGATGAAATCGCTGAATTGGATCTATCTCTGCAAGGAAAGCTTTTAAGAGTAATTCAGGAAAAAACAATCGAACCAGTTGGAGAAAGCAAAGCAAGAAACGTAGATGTGAGAATTATTGCGGCAACCAATAAAAATCTGGAAGAGGAAGTAAAGAAAAAGACTTTCAGACAAGACCTCTTTTACAGATTAAATGTTTTCCCTGTGCATTTACCTCCTTTGCGTGAAAGGAAGGAGGATATTCCTTTGCTTGCTGAACATTTCATTAAAAAATATAGAAATGAACTTTCTTCAGGAATAAGATACATAACAAAGGAAGCGTTAGACTTATTGGCCTCTTATCATTGGCCCGGCAATGTAAGGGAGCTTGAATCAACTATGCTTCGTGCAATGATGCAATGCAGAAATGAATTTTTGAGCGCCGAAGATATAAAAGCTTCCTTTGATACAACTGTTCAAGGTAAATCTTATACTTTCGAAGATGCAGTAAATGAGGCAGTCGATAACCTTTTGAAGGAAGATGGGGAACAGATATTCTCAAATCTCTCAAAAAGATTTGAAAAGGCAGTAGCTAAAAGAGTAATGGAAAAAACGGGAAACAATCAGAGTCGCACTGCAGAAATTCTTGGAATAAGCAGGAACACATTGAGGAAAATTCTCGACAAAAATTAAAACAAAAAACCGCCTATGCAAGGGTATAGCGGGCGGCAATGCCTTTGATTTCTGTAAGGATAATTTTAACTATCTGATAGAAAGGTACAGCCAAAATCATTCCAACGATTCCAAGAAAATATTCACCTACAAGTATAGCCATCAATACTATTACAGGGTGAGTCTTCATTGCACGTGATATGACAAGTGGAATTATTACAAGGTCATCAACGAGTCTTATAATGATAAAAAGGACTATCACTTGAAGCACAGCAGAAAATGACCCTTTATCTAAAAGAGTTACTATTATTGCAAGGAGACTGCCAACCAAAGGTCCAAGATAGGGGACAACATTGATTATTCCGACAACAATGCCTATGAAAAGGAAAAAATTCACATCTAAAAAATATAAGCCAACTGTGGATAAAAAGCCGACTATAAAGGCTTCAATAATCACTCCTCCGAGATAAGTTTCTATCTGTTTGTTAATGTTGTAAAGCAAATTTACAAAAACCTCAAAATAGCGGTTTGGCACGATGCTGACCAAATATTTTTTCAAAGTTCTACTCTCAAGAACAAGAAAGAATGAAAAAAAAGGAACGAAAATAACCAATGTTATGATACCAAAAAAGGTTGAAAGGGCAGGTATATCAAGCAATGATGAACTAACATAAGAAAGCGCTGTCGGTATAACTTTCTCTGCAATGTGAAGACTATCAAAGAATGGAAATTTTTCACGAATATAGAATTGAATCTTATAAAGCCGTTTTTCAATTGATTTGCCAATTTCCTGCATCTTGACTTTATATTCAGGAAGCTTCATCTTGATATCATCGACCTGTTTGATAAAGAGAGGCCCCAAAGATGAGATTCCTATAATCAATCCTCCTCCTAACACGGCAAAAACAACGATTACGGCTACAATTCTTCTAAAACCCAACATCTCTATAAAATCGACAACTGGATGGATAATATAGGATATGACAGCTGCTACATAAAAAGAAGCAAGGGGCTTTCGCAAATAATAGGCGCCCAATAAAACCAATAAAAAGAAAACAATTATCAATGATATATCTCGTGTAAGATACTTTTGAGGATATTTAGCAGGAATTACAATTCTTTCAGCCATTAGTCTGAAGTCCGATCAATTTTTTCCTTTAAAAGAAGTGTAAGCTCGTGAATTCTTTTGGCTAACTTCTCTCCCAAGTTTTTAAGAATTTTATATCCAAGTTTAGGATTTTTTCTCATAACCTCTTCTAAATCATATTTAAATATTCCGTAAATTTCTGAATCCCCGCGTGCTATCAGTGTTGAAGGTCGCGGGTTATCGTCAAAGATACAAATTTCACCTACCACATCTCCATCTTTGTAACTTTCAACTATTTCTCCCTCTTCACCTGTTTTACCTACAACATAGTCTATTCGCCCTGACTTTATGATATATATAGCAAGGGGAGGCTCCCCTGCTTGGGCAATGACTTCCATATCTTTTACAAAGCGTTTGTGCATTATTGCTTCAATCTCTGATATTTCTTTCTTTGTAAGATTTTTAAAGATGGATATCTTTGAAAGGTCTTCCTTAATTTTCATAACATCCCTTAAAATTGATACAAAAATATTAACTTTTATCCTTCAAACTAGTCAACCAACTTTTGAGATGAAAAGTTCTTCTTCTGAAAAATATTGTTTTCATTTAAACTAAAAAAGAAAATTTCAATAAAGATTTTTACTATATTTATGGAGTTGGGAGGTGGAATATCTCAAATCAGATTTAATAGCAAAAATCGGAAAATATGAACACTATTTCCTGACAAAAAAATCTTCACTAAATAATTGCTTTGACTCTAACAGCATAATTTTCCCAAAACAGATTCATTCAGACAAAATTCTAACACTGAGAAACAGCAGAGAATGGGAAAGAATAAAAGATAACCCCAAGCCTCCCGAAGCAGATGCTGTCATTTTGTTAAATGAAGGAATGGGGGCAGGAGTTGTAACAGCAGATTGCGTGCCTGTTATAATAGCTGCCAAGAATAAAAGGGCAGGGGCCGTCATTCATTCAGGATGGAGAGGTACGGTTATAAATATTGCAGGCAAAACTGCAAAAAAGATGTTGGAAGAATGCTCTATTTCACCCGTAGATGTCTATGCAGTAATAGGGCCGTCAATCGGGATATGTTGTTATGAAGTTGGAGAAGAAGTTTTTCAAAAATTCAAAAAAACTTTTGCCAATAATGAAACAATTCTAAATGAAAAAAATGGGAAATATTTTATCTCTCTATCTTCTGCTGTCTTTTATCAGCTTCTGGATATAGGAATACCGCAAAAGAATATCGAAATAAAAAATCTCTGCACCTTCTGCCGAAGCGATTTATTCCATTCATATAGGAGAGAAGGGAAATCTTCAGGAAGACAAGCAGCAATACTGCTTATCAAATAGTTTTCTGGCATTCTAAAAAAAATAAATAGAAACACCTTGAAAAAGAAAACCTTTTAAGCCGTACTGCTTTCCGAAATAGCATCATCAATGTCTCCAAACCTTCTATGATTCGAATAAAAGAATATCATTCCTGTAATAACAGCAAGCCAAAGAGTAAAACATCTTATCAATATTGTAGCGGCTACAGCAGAAGATTTATCAACACCTACAAGGACAAGCATCCCCGTCATACTCGTTTCCATAACGGCAAGCCCGCCCGGAAGCATGCTTAAAGCGCCAATTATTGTAGAAATGGAATAAATAAAAGTTGCTTTAAAAAGGTTGACATTACAACCAAGGCCGTTAAGGATAAAGTAAAAAGCTACACATTCACAAAACCAAGAAGGAATGCTTATTGCAGTTGGTTTAAAGATATTCTTGATTGATAGAAGACTTGCGGCACTTTCATAGGCATTTTCGATCTTTGTCGAATATTTTTCAATAAGGGAAAACTTCTTTGCATACTCCAGTATGGAAACAAATATTCTCTCCTGTCCAATTATCAAAACAATCAAAATGATTAGTACAATTCCAATCAAAACAACATTTTCACCATAATGGAATGAATAAGCCCCAAAGCTTGCCAGTAAACAAAAAGCAAGAAGGTCAGTAACTCTTTCTGCAAGGATTACAGGAGACGATTTGGATATCTGAGTCGAATAAATCTTTTTGAGAAGATACGATTTAAGGACTTCACCGAATTTTCCCGGGCTTACTGTCATAAGAAGACCGCTCATAAAGATTGAAAAGCTGTCCTTCTTTGATGTCTTAATATTGATTACTTTCAAATAGTAATCCCACTTCACAAACCTTATTATGTAATTTAGAAATACCATCACCATAATTACAGGTATATATTTCCAAGAAAAGTTGAGGATAGATTTTTTGAGCTGCGGCAATTCTCCATATAAGCTCAATCCTGCAAAGACCGCTGCAGACAAGATTATGGAAAAGGTTACTCTTTTTCTAAATTTTTTCTCTTTAGCCATTCATCAACACTCTTGTGTAGAAAAACTTGACCTGTTTTTTCTTATTCTATACAGTGTCCTATCTAAACAACAAAAAAAATTGCAAATAAAATGATATGTTCGGATTAAAGTCAAATTTCATTAAAATTTCAATTATCTCAATACTGATGATACAGTTGTGCAGCTGCGCGCCGCGCTATCAATATACAACACTTGCCCCGGTGGACAACAAAGGAAGGACAGCCGAAAGCGATTATGAATCTATCAAAGTTGGATCTGTCGATTTCAAACTCTATAAATGGGATATGAAATCTTTCATAAAAGATATTGAAAAAAACAAAAAACTTAGCAAAGAGGAAAAGCGAAAACTCAAGACATTGAGAAAGAATAAATATCCTCTTTTTCTACTTCTCATAGAAAAAAAGAAAGATGATGTAGTTGAAGTAACCCCTGCAGGGATAAAAGCAGTATTTCTTTCAAGATATAGAGAAGACATAGAAAAAAGCTTTAGAGATATAGAAAGCACCCTTGTTGACAATCTCTTATTGAATGATGAGGTAATCTTGAAGGATGAAAAAAAAGCAGCATTCTATATAATCTTCCCATATTCTGTAAAAGAAGAACATATGTTGAGAATCGATATCTCAGGAATCAAGGTTAATGAGGAAGATGTAGAATTAAAATACTCTTTTCATTCTACTGATACTTGGGAAAAGAGGAAGCGAATTCTACAATACACAGGCATTGGAATTGGGGCAATTGCAATAATTGTAGGAGGCATCTCTTTGCTGCAATAGATACCGCTAAAATTCATTCAATGATAATCTCTTTTCTTATGATTTCCGGCATTGAAGAATGAGGAAGCTCTTCTCTTTTAGAGTCGATATTGAAAATCTCTTTCAGTACAACAAAAATTGAAGGGGCTTTCCCCTCTGATACCTTTATTGCTACTTTATAATCAGAAGCCGAATTTTTTTCAATTGAAACATATTTCTTTAAATCTATTGTCGTCGCATTGTCTTTACGCTTCTTCTCGACAATGAACTCATCTGCTTTGTTGAACAAATCGATTCTCTCACTAATTAAATTTTCTAAATTTTCATCTTCTTTGAAAACTTCATCTAAAAAAATAATTTCATATACAAATCCCCTGATACTTGATTGAAGAGAGGGTTTTTTGTTCTTTCTTCTTATCACATCTATTGCCTTTATATTATGCGGTAGCTCTGAATTTAATAACTTCTTCAACTCTTTACAGTCCGCCCTCTTTGTAAGCTCAATATCCAGATATTCTCCTTCCCCCTCAACACCGACAGGAAGAGGCATTCCATATGATATACAGGGAGAAGGATGAAATCCTCGAGTAAAAGCAACAGGGATATTTGCTCTTGCAATTGCGCGCTCAAAAAGATTCCTGAATTCTGTATGTGATAAATATTTCATAAGACCTTTTCTGCAATATTTTATTCTGTAAAAATGCCTTTCTTCTTCCTCAGGCACAAATTCTCTTTCATCTATAATTAATGATTTTTTTTCTCTTTCTTGAGTTTTTCTATTTTCTGCATATTTCCTCACACTTGCGCATTCGCTTTCAAGCCCGCAATTATGACATCCTTCTATAGAACAATCAGCTGTAACTTTTTCATCCCTCGCCTTTTTGTATTCCTCCAACAAAAATGATTTTTTTATGCCGCAGTCAATATGGTCCCACGGCAATATTTCATCAAAACCCATTCTTCGTGTCGCATATTCTTCTAAATCAATTCCCTCTTCTTTGAATGATTCTTTCCATATCTGCAGTTTGAAGTATTCACGCCACCCATCGAATTTAGCACCCTTTTTGAATGCAGATACAATTATCCTTGAAAGCCGTCTGTCTCCCCGCGCAAAAGCACCTTCAAGAATACTTGTCCATGGAGTATGCCATTCAATATCGATCTTTCTTGATCTGACCATATCAAGGATAATTCCTACTTTTCTTTCAATTTCCTCCACTTTGCACATCCTACACCACTGAAAAGGCGTATGCGCTTTGGGTACGAAAGGTGAAATTGAAACGGAAAGTCTTTTAAACCTTTTACCGGCAGATTTTATTCTATCAACAATCTTCCATACAAGTTCACCAATCCCCTGCACATCCTCATCAGTTTCAAAGGGAAGTCCAACCATAAAGTAGAGTTTCAGCGACTGCCATCCCTTCGAAAATGAAGTCAGCACAGAATCGATTATCTCATCTTCGTTTATGCCTTTATTGATGATATTCCGCAGACGCTGTGTACCTGCCTCAGGAGCAATTGTAAAACCCGTTTTTCTCACCTTTGCGATATTCTCAGCAATAATACCGCTTTTTAAGATGTCTGCCCTCAATGATGGAAGTGAAATTGAAACCTTTTTAAACTTCACTCTCTCCATAAGAGATGAAACAATCTCTTCAATCTCAGAGTGACCTGCAACATTAAGACTCGACAGCGCCAAATCCCTGTAACCACTTTGCTGAATTTCTTCTATCGCCTTTTCTATAACTTCATCTCTGCCTCTCTCCCGCACAGGTCTATAGATGATTCCTGCTTGACAGAAGCGGCACCCTGCTGAGCATCCACGCATTATTTCGATATTAATTCTGTCATGCACTGCTTCGCAGTAAGGAATGATAGGTTTTCTGTGGAAAGCTTCATAATCAAGACTATGGACTATGCTTCGTTTTATGACTTTTTTTCCTTCAAGGCAGTTAATCGATTTTATTCTGCCCGAATCAAAATAATCCACCTTAAAGAAGGATGGGATATAGACGCCTTCGATTTCAGAAAGTGCGTGGAGAAGCTCATCTTTTTTTGGATTTTTCCCGTTTTTCCATACACTATAACAATTGACAATTTCAACTACCGCCTTTTCACCATCGCCAATGAGAATTGCATCAAAAAAATCTGCCACCGGCTCAGGATTGAAGGAACAAGGTCCGCCAGCAATGATTAAAGGGAATCTCTCATCTCTATCTTTCGCATAAAAGGGCAATCCTGCAATATCCAAAATATTGACAAGATTTGTATATAGAAGCTCATACTGGAGAGAAAAACCAATTATGTCAAAATCGTAAAGAGGAGTGCCGCATTCAATTCCATATGGTGGAATTTTCTCTTTTCTCATAAGATTTTCCATATCAGGCCAAGGCGCATAAACCCTTTCTGCCTGCACACCGGGCATATTGTTTAGTATCTGATATAGTATTCTCAATCCCAGATTGGAAATTCCCAATTCATAAACTTCAGGAAATACAAGAGCAAAACGAAGGTGCACTTTCTCGTGAGGTTTAACAATGCTTCCAATCTCACCACCGATATAGCGTGAAGGTTTTAAAACTCTGTGCAGATTTTTTAACATTCTTGCATTCATTACATATTTCTAATAAAATTTATTCTTAAAATATAAAAGATTTTTCTACCATAAAGCGCAACAGGGATACCTCTTTAACTGGCTTAAGTAAATCGACTTCCTAACTGCTCCTGTCAAGTCAGTGTATGCTCCTCATAGAAGACCAAATATGCTTGTGGCTCAGAGAAGTGGCTATTGCTATCTTGATAGAACACCCTTAAGAAATCAATGACATCTGGAAATGAATAGAAAAAAATAAATCATATGCCTGCGTCATTGTATTTATAGAGAATTACAGCTCTGCGGCAACTTTTTTTAATTCCTTGAACATTGCGTTGCCAAAGCGCGTTGTCTTTGCATCGAGATATTCAATTGCAATGCCATTTGTGACTCTCATATAAGGGAAAGTTTCTTCCTGAATAGTAATTACATCTAAACGCACAATATTCATCATTGGATGCGTATCGGAGGGTGCTTTTACTACTCCTGCCCTTCCAACGATTTTGTAACAGAAATTATCATTATCATAAATGCCAAAAACAACCTTCTTGTTTTTTACTAGATTTTTATAACAGGGATTTTCCTTGTCTATTGCAAAAAGGATGCTTTCCTCATCCTTTGAAATAAAGAAAACTATCAATGTCATATTAGGCACGCTATTGGTGTCAACTGCCGAAAGGATACCAATCTTGTCTTTCTCATTAAGTTTTGACCTTAACTCCTTACTCAATTTATTCTCTGCTGTGTTTTTCGCCATATCAATGTCCCCTTAAATTCAGATACTATTTCTTCATTAAGGTTTCAGCTGCCGTATAAGCGTCAATCTCTTTCAGAGCAACTTTTTTTGCCAATTCAGTCAAATCACCATTAGTCGATTTAGATAGAAGTTCTTCTAAAAGTTTATCTCTAACTATACTTATTATTTCATTTTTGTTTCTCTGAATCAATTTTTCAAGTTTTTTGTCTTTTTTGCTGTCAAGGAAAGTACGGTGCTCTTTAATCTTTGCAAGTAATTCATCAATCCCTTCACCTGTTATTCCTACTGTCTTCATAACAGGTACCTTCCAGTCTGCATCTCTCATAGAATAGTTCATATCGAGAATCGCATTCAGTTCTGTTTCAAGTTTTTCAGCCCCTTCGTTGTCAGCTTTATTGACTACGAAAATATCACCAATCTCCATAATGCCAGCTTTCATTGCCTGCATCTCATCTCCGGTACCCGGCGCAAAAACCACAACGGTAGTATCTGCAACCTTTGCTATATCAACTTCATCCTGCCCCACGCCAACTGTTTCAATAACAATCCACTTAAAACCACAGGCATCGAGCGCTCCGGCAACATCGAATGTTTTTTTCGAAAGTCCTCCCAAAGCCCCCCTTGTTGCCATACTTCTAATGAAAACTTTGTCATCGAGAAAGTGGTCATTCATTCTTATTCTGTCAGCAAGAATGGCTCCACCGGAAAAGGGACTGGAAGGGTCAACTGCAATTACGGAAACCGATTCATCATCTTTTCTTAATGCTCTGATTAGTTTATCAGTAAGCGTTGATTTGCCTGCGCCCGGTATTCCGGTTATACCAATAGTATAAGCTTCTCCGGAATGGGGATAAAGTTTCTTGATGTAGTCCACCCATCCCTTTTCTTCATTCTCAATGGAAGTAATAATCTTCGCAAGCGCCCTTAAATCTCCATTGAGGGCTCTTTCAGCTAATTCCACAGTTATAGCTTCTCCTCTATAAATTTTATCACCTCTTCTGTAGATGTACCGGGGGTAAAAATTTCTGCAACTCCATAAGATTTGAGCGTTGGGATATCATCTTCAGGAATAATTCCCCCGCCAAACACTACGACATCATCCATCTTCTTCTCTTTGAGAAGCTCCATAATCTTTTTAAAATGGTAATCATGAGAACCTGAGAGAATACTTACCCCAATTGCATCGACATCTTCCTGCATAGCAGCCGATACAATCTGTTCAGGTGTTTGATGCAATCCTGTGTAGATTACTTCGTAGCCGGCATCTCTCAATGCACGGGCTACAATCTTTGCGCCGCGGTCGTGTCCATCGAGTCCCGGCTTTGCTATCAAGACTCTTTTTTTCTTGCTCACTTTTTCCCTCCTAATTCATCTCGCATTTATTTGCTTCAATTAATTTGCTCAACAAATTCTAATCGTGATTTGTTATCAAAATAGTCCCGTCATTGTGTCTTACAATATATGCCTTTGCTCCCTTCCTCCTGTCATATAGACTTAGCACCCTTTTTACAAACCCTTTTGTTTCAGCGAAAGGCGGTATTCCTTTATGTTTCTCAATTGCTTTTTCGCCTGCATTATATGCGGCAAGTACAAGGTCGAGTTTTTCATCGTACAAATTCATCAGATAATCAATATATGCGACTCCACCCTGAATGTTATCTTTCGGATTAAATCTATCCTCAACACCAAATCTTTTCGCTGTTTCCGGCATTAACTGCATAAGCCCTACTGCGCCTTTTTCAGAAACAGCATAGGGGTCAAATCCTGATTCACACTCTATAATGGTTATAATCAAATCCCTGTCTATGCCATATTTCTCTGCAACATCATCGATTATTCCACTAAACTTTTCTTCATTATAATCCCTTTGCACCTTTCTCTTTGATGAATAATATTCTGCTTTGCGGCTATTGACAAAACTCTTTCTCAATGGATTATCTGTAAGATGTATTGTGCCGTCAGCAGTTATTATCTTATATATCTTTCCTTCTACTGAAACTGCAAAAAAGAAGAAAGAAATAATAAGAAACAGTAAAATAAAATGCTTTGAAGTTCTAAATTGCATAGGCATTCTATACCATCTGAAAAAGCTTATGTCAATAAGATAGATGTAAAAGTCATTGTAATTTAATGAAATATTTAACCCGTGTTGCGCATTCCAGCAGAAATTCCATTTATCGTCAAAAGAGTCATAAAGGTAAGTTTTTGGCGCTCAGATTTCTTTAACTTAGTGCTTCTGAGCTTCTTCAGCAATTCAACCTGAATATAACTCAAAGGGTCGATATAAGGATTTCTAAGAGCTATGGAACGCTGAAGTATTGGATTTTTTTCAAGAAGTCTTTTATTTCCGCCAATAGATAAAACCATATCGCAAGTTAAATAAAATTCTCTTTTTATATTGTCAAATATACGCCTTGCAGACTCCTTATTCTTTGCCAACTGCATATAATTTTCCGCTATCCGCATATCTGCCTTTGCAAGCGTCATCTCGATATTGTCTATCAGCGCTTTGAAAAACTGCCAATTTTCATACATCTCTTTCAGAAGTTTCTTATTAGCCGTCGATATTTCAGAAAACTTCTCAAGGGCTGAACCTACGCCGTACCATCCCGGCAGGATATGACGATTCTGCATCCATGAAAAAACCCAAGGAATCGCTCTTAAATCCTCAATGCGGCGTGATTGTTTTCTCTTTGAAGGCCTTGAACCAATATTGAGTTTACTTATTTCATCTATCGGTGTTGCTTCATAAAAATAATCTATAAAATCCGGGTCCTTATAAACAAGCATCCTATAAACCCTATAAGATTCTTCAGAAAGCTTATCCATTGCTCTTTCCCATCTTTTAGGCAAAGGAGCTTTTTTCTTCATTTCTGAAACCATCTTCATCACCATTGCGGAAAGGACTAATTCAAAATTTCTCATTGCAATTTCCCGCAGGAGATACTTTGATGAAATCACCTCTCCCTGTTCTGTTATCTTTATCTTTCCACTTACGCCAGTTGGCAGGGCAAGGATTGCAGCATTGGTTGGTCCTCCGCCACGCCCTACTGTGCCGCCTCTTCCATGAAACAGTTTGAGTTCTATTCCATATTTTTTTGCAGTATCGCTTAAACTGATTTGTGCCTTGTACAGCTCCCAATTTGAAGTCAAATAACCACCATCCTTATTGCTGTCTGAATAACCAAGCATTATTTCCTGAATATTTCCTCTTCTTTTGAGATGTTTTCTGTAAAGAGGATGATTCCAAAGGGAATCCATAATTTGAGCCGCTTTTCTCAGGGAATCTATTGATTCAAAGAGTGGAACTATATCAAAAGTTTTCTTCAATTCCTTTCCACTTTTTTTGTAAATGCAAAATTTATCCATCAAGAAGAGCACTTCCAAAAGGTCAGAGGAATTTTCAGTGTTGCTTATAATGAAGGAATTTATGAGATAACGGGAGATTTCCGCAGACAGCTTTGCTATTAGTGAAAAAAGATTTATGATTCTCATAGTGTCTGCAGAATATTTTTTTCTATCATCTGCATCAAGTTCCCTCTTTCCGGTGAAAAGTTTGTTCAATATTCTTACCCTTTCATCACTGCCAAAACCGATGTATTCAGTAGCAGAGCAAATACTGAATTCTTGAGCTATTTCTCCAATTGCGTTGGTTATATTTCGCGAAAATTCTCTAATGTCCAAATCTGCCAGATGAAATTTGAAGATTTCAACTTTTCTAATCAGAGAATCGACTTCATTCATTGCAACGGCTGCTGCCTTATTCTCAATCAAACTGTCTCTGATTACAATTAAATCATTAAGAAATTCAGAATAATCTCTGTAAATCTTCTTATCTGAAGATGTATCTTGAGCGGTTGAAGGATAATTTGCTTTGATTGTGTTATCAAGCTTTGCCATTATGAAGGATAATTTCTTTCGATATGGCTCATTTATATTGCGAGGTGCCAATGCAAGCTTTATTTCAGGCAATTCTTTACCATCTTTATTGATAGAAAACAAAAGCCTGCGGCTCGGGCGGACAATTCTATTGGAAATACTCAATGAATCAATGAGCTTTCGGCACTCCTGCCTATAATGGCTCAATATAAGGTCTTTTTGATATCTTGCGGCAATCTCAGTTACCAAATCATCTACCAATGGATTTCCGTCTCTATCACCTCCAACCCATGTGCCAAAACAGATAAGAGGAGAAAGTTTATTGGACTTTAAAAAATCCTTTAATCCAATCTCTTCCAATTCCCTATGACTTTCTGGAAGGGAATCATAAAATATTTCGTCGTAGTAATATAAGGAATTTCTTATTTCATCTATTACCGTTGGTTTAAAATGGCGTATTTCGTCAGTTTGCCAAAGAAGCGTTACCTCCTTTTTGAATTCACTTAAAATCCGTTCTTTTTCATAATCAGATATTCCTGCTTCATCTTTTCTTTCAAGAAGTGACGCAATTCTGCGAAGTTTAGTCAAGACTGTCCTTCTGACTGCTTCTGTGGGGTGGGCTGTTGTTACAAGCTGAATCTGAATTCCTTTCAAAGCATCGATCAAATCTTTTCTTCTTATCCTCTGATTTTTTAGCCAAAAATAAAGCTCCTTGAATGAGCCTCTTTGAACGACTCCTGCAGGATGAAGTTTATAATACTTTCTTCTCCTTATGCGGTGGTATTGCTCTGCAATATTAACGAGCTGAAAATATAGTGAAAAAGCCCTTATGACATTCTCCATCTTAAGGGTCTTTAATTCGCTGATAATTTTCTTTAGCTGAGCCTCTCTCTGGCAATCGTATCTCTGTCGAAGCTCTTTGCTCAATAACCTTATTTTCTCTTCTACATCAAAAACTGCTTTTCCTGATTGCTCGATAATTACACTACCAAGGATATTGCCAAGAAATCGGACATCTTCTCGAAGGGGTTTATCTTTTGACTGGCGGCTGGACTGATTCATAAAGAATAAATCTCCTCATAAGAGACTACAAAATCCAATAGAGAAGCCAAAAGAAATTATAAAAAAATACGAATCTATTAGAAAGTTAAATATCTCTAATCTTCTTTGTTCCCCTGTTCAGATTCAGAAGCATATGGGCATCCGCCGGGAGGAGGACCTTGGACAGGAGGTGTGCCGGGGACGAAATTTACAGGACCATATTTTTTGAGCTCGTTTATCATAGTAGGCATATCAGTGCGTTTTACAGTAGAAAAACCTGACAAAATCTTTTTTGTTCTTCTGCTGCCGCAGTGAGCACATTTTCGTCCTAAAATTCTAAACTCGTCTACTCGTTCCATATATGAGCTAATCTTGCCGCACTTTTTACATTTATATTCATAGATAGGCATACCAACCTCCTGTTACTCCTAAAAAACCTCTCCCTGTTGGCTTCAATGAAGATAGTCCTTTTTTAATACTTTTTTGTCCTCTCAGTCAAGTCACTTACAGTTGATCAGAGTTTTTCCGGGAAACACAGCATCTACTCCCAACTCTTCCTCGATTCGAAGCAGTTGATTATACTTTGCAACCCTATCCGTCCTACATGCAGAACCTGTTTTTATCTGTCCTGTATTTACAGCTACGACCAAATCAGAAATTGTCGTATCTTCTGTTTCTCCCGATCTATGTGAAACGACAGCAGTATATCCGGCTGCTTTTGCCATTGCAATTGCATCAAGGGTTTCAGTCAATGTTCCAATCTGATTCAGTTTAATGAGAATTGAATTTGCAACTTTCTTTTCAATTCCCTTCTTAAGCCGCTCAGTATTAGTAACAAAAAGGTCATCACCAACTAATTGAATCTTATCACCCAAGGCATCTGTAAGAACTTTCCAACCATTCCAGTCATCTTCATCGAGTCCGTCTTCAATTGATATAATGGGATACTGTTTTACCCATTTTTCATAAAATTTCACCATATCTTCTGATGTCTTTTTCGATTTGTCAGATTTCCAAAAGACATACCTCTTAATCTTCTTGTCATAAAAAGAACTTGCCGCCGGATCAAGGGCTATATATATATCTTTTCCCGGCTTATATCCTGCTTTCGTAATTGCTTCCAAGATCACCTCAACAGCCTCTTCATTCGACTTCAAGTTTGGCGCAAATCCTCCTTCATCTCCGACCGATACAGAATATCCTTTCTTCTTCAGCACTGCTTTCAAGCTATGAAATGTTTCAGCGCCCATTCTGAGGGCTTCTTTGAACGACTTTGCCCCTGCAGGCATTGCCATAAATTCCTGCAGGTCGACATTATTGTCTGCATGAACTCCACCATTTAGAATATTCATCATCGGCACAGGTAAAGTCCTTCCCTGCACACCCCCTATATAGCGGTAAAGCGGAAGCCCAACAGCTTCAGCTGCCGCCTTTGCCACAGCAAGAGAAACTCCAAGAGTTGCGTTTGCGCCAAGCTTCTGTTTATTTTTTGTGCCATCCAATTTTATAAGTGTTTCGTCAATTTCTCCCTGACAAAGAGCATCCATTCCAAAGAGCGCTTTTGCAATAGGTCCATTAATATTTTTTACTGCTTTTGTTACTCCTTTTCCGCCATATCTTTTCTTATTATTGTCTCTAAGCTCTACTGCTTCATATATGCCTGTTGAAGCGCCTGATGGGACAGCCGCCCTTCCCACTGCGCCGCAATTGAGATACACTTCTGCTTCGACAGTTGGATTTCCTCTTGAATCCAAAATTTCCCGTCCTACAACTTTTACAATATTGCTCATAACACTCTCCTTTTAACTAATGGTATCAGTTCTAATTTTGTAAGAATCTTTTCAATCTCTCAGATGCTCGTTTTTTTTCTGTTAAATCAATCCTTGCCCTGTTAATCCATCCATTCAAAATGTCAATAGTTTTATCATATGTCTCTCTGTCAACTGGATAAGGAATACCATCTTTCCCTCCATGAGCAAAACTGAAGCGTGCAGGGTCCTTATAACTCGCCTTTTCTCCATAGAGAAGCTCACTCAAGAGAGAAAGAGAGCGTATAGTTTTTGGCCCAACTCCTTTTATCGATAGAAGCTCTTCAAAATTGGTTGGTGATTCCCTGTATGTCTGTTCCATAATTTTATAAAAATATTTTGAATTGATATCTTTAACCAATATCTGATGCCTTGCAGGCAATTCAAGATTGCTAATAAGCTTTGCTTCTTTTGCCCAAAACTCCAAAGATTGAGCAGAAAGTTCTGTTGATGCATTTCTTGCACCTTTACTTTCATCAGCAGTCATATCAAGGGTTTCTCCTCTATTGTCGCAACATATTGCAGTATGAGGAGTTTCAATGAAGCTTTTCATCGACTTCGAAAACCAATGATACCTGCGTGCAAATCTGCTATCTTCGTTCATTCCCTGCTGTACCACTGCCCATTCACCCTTTTTAGTAAAGAAGAAACAGTGGTGATATAGCTGATAACCATCCTGTATTGCTGTATTATCAACCTTCGCAGACATCTTGCTTGCATATACAAGTGGAGAAGCATCTATGCCTATTTTGTCTGCAAATGTTTCAATTTCCTTTGGAGTTTTACGGGAAGCACCTCCTTTACCGCCTGCAATAAAAAATCCTGTTTCCTTTTCTCTTCCTTTTACAGCTTCTTTCAATGCACCGCAGACGGTTGTTGTAACTCCACTTGAATGCCAGTCAAAACCAAGAAGACATCCGAGTGATTGAAACCAAAAAGGGTCAGACAATTTTACAAGAAGCTCTGCTGGGTCGTTATCTTCAAGAAAAATATCTACAATGGCAGAGGCAAGACGCACCATTCTGTTGAAAAGCCAAGAAGGGGCTTTTCCACCATGAAGAGGAAGATTGGCATTTCCTGTTTTCATTTTTTCACTTATTATAATACACTAAAACAAATTCTAAGGGAGAAGAAATGTGGTTTTTTTTATCGCTCCTATGTGCTTATCTTACCGCTACAACAGATGCTTTGTCAAAAAAAGCTTTAGAAGAGGAAAATATATACTATATAGCATGGATACGTCTTGTTTTTTGCTTTCCTTTCCTTGCAATCATCCTGCTTTTGAACGAAATTCCTGCTGTTGACCGCTATTACTTTATCGCTGTTTTCTGTGGACTTCCATTGGAAATCATTGCCCTTCTCTGTTATATGAAAGCGATTCAGATTTCAGACCTTTCTCTGACAATTCCTTTTCTTGCGTTAACACCTGTTTTTCTCATACCAACATCCTATCTTATGCTCGGCGAAAAAACCGGTTTGAAGGGTATGATAGGTATCGCCTTTATCACCATAGGCGGCTATATTTTGAATATACAAAGAGAAAAAAATGGTTTCCTCACTCCATTCAAAATGATGGCTAAGGAAAAAGGGATTCTTCTTATGATTGCTGTTGCTTTTATTTACAGCATTACTTCAAACTTTGGGAAAATGGGAATTACACATTCAAGTCCGGTTTTTTTTGGATGTACTTATTTTATGATTCAACCCTTTCTTCTCCTTCCTTTCATCAAAAAATCTGATATGAAAATAAGTTCACTGCTCAAGAGAAAAAAATGGCTGTTATTGCTTATTGGAGTGGTCTATGCTTTATCTCTCATAACACACTTTGCCGCTCTTTCTCTAACCAATGTTGCTTATATGATTGCAGTTAAACGAAGCAATTTAATCTTCAGTGTTCTTTATGGATATTTCTTTTTCAATGAAAAAGGCATAGGACAAAGAATAAGCGGCGCTTTACTGATGCTTGCAGGAATAATTATTCTTGCATTTCAAAAATAGTTTTTCAATAAATCTATGGACTGAAGAGGAAAATGATAAAGAATGAAGTCATCATAGTTGAAAAGAAGGAGGAGGGAAAGCGTTTAGACAGCTTTCTTCACACTCGCTTTACCAATATTTCTCGACGAATGATCCAACAATCAATAAGAGAAGGTAATGTTCTTCTCAACGGGAAAAAAGCAAAAAAAGGAAGCATAATCTTTTCAAATGACAAAATAGAGATTATTCGACTTCCCGAAGCGCAGGACCTTGTTCCTGTTGCAAACCCAAATCTTGATATTGAAATCCTTTATGAGAATGAAGACTTTTTTGCCTTAAATAAACCAGCAGGAATGCCGTGCCATCCGCTTGCAATAGATGAAAAGGAAACAGTTGTAAACTTTATAATAGCGCGCTTTCCTAAAGCGTCAAATTTCGGATATTCAGTCAGAGAGCCTTCAATTCTTCATCGTCTCGATATTGATACCTCAGGAGTTTTGCTTGCGGCAAAAAAAGAAAACACTTTCAATAAACTAAGAAATCTTATGAGAACAAAAAAAATCAAGAAAACATATCTTGCCTTAGTGTTGAATGAAATGGAAAAGGACATAGTGATTGACTCGCCATTGATGCATCATGAAAAAGATAAAAGGAAAATGAAGGTCTTGCAAAAAAAAGTAAAAAGTAAAAAAGCACTTACATCAAAGAAGATACTTGAAGCAAAAACTGAAATAAAAAGAGTAGAAATCTTTAAAGGATATACTCTTGTGCAGGCAGTTATTTTAACAGGTGTTATGCACCAGATTAGGTGTCATCTTGCTTCAATCAAACATCCCGTTGCAGGAGATTTGCTTTATCAATCATCAAAACAGAAAAAACAGGATTTTTTAAAACCCAAACGACATCTCCTTCACTGTGCCGAAATAGTTTTGCCCCCTGAAGTCACAGGAAAATGGGAAGTCATAAAATCACCGTTACCAAAAGATTTCAGAGAATATATTGAAAAACTCGAAAAGAAGTAAACATTTATTCCTTCCTTGAAAAGCTTAATGTGGTTTTCCAGATATTCCAGTGCATCATTGGGCAACACTAAGTATTACCTTCATTACCCCTTTCTGTTTTGCATATTCGATTGCTTCCAATCCTTCTGACAGGTGAAAATCTTTTGAAATCAGAGGCAACACATCGACCTTTCCGACTTTTAATGCGTTAATTGCATCCTTGAAAGGACCACAGCGTGAGCCGATAAGTGTAATTTCATTTATTACTACAGGCGCAAGATTTAGAGGCTGCGCACTTGCATAAGTGCTCTTCAAAACTATTTTTCCGCAGGGTTTGACAAGCTCCATTGAAAGCGAAAGCCCTGCAGGTGTGCCTGTGCAGTCAATAACAATATCACACTTTGTCTTTTTCAGCCTTTCTGCTTTCAATGAATTTTCAAGAAATACTGATAAGAGATCGAATCTTTTTGCTATATTGAGATTCCTCCTATGCCTTCCAATCAGATGAATATTCCTTGTTTTTTGACCTACAACCTGCACCATCAATAGTCCAAGTTTACCATCACCAATTACTGCAACTACATCATCTTTCTCAATCCTTATTTGCTTCAAAACCTCAAAGCATGCCGCAAGGGGCTCAACAAAAACTGCTTCATTATCAGATACATTTTTAGGCAAAGTATGAAGATTTTTAATGGGAAGTGTTATAAATTCAGCAAAACAGCCATCTTTATTCAATATCCCCAAAACTTTCCTTGAAGGACAATGATTCTCTAATTTTTTTCTGCAATACTCACATTCACCACAAGATAGATTTATTTCACCACAAACTCTTTTACCAATTAGTCTTTTCTCATTACATTCTTCAACTATTCCAACAAACTCATGCCCCAATATTCCCTCAAAACCCATATAGCCTTTGACTATTTCAATATCTGTATTGCATATACCTGCTTTAAGGATTCTTACAAGAGCTTCAGCTTTTGAAGGTTTGCCAACAGGATAATTTTTTTTATAGTGAATCTTTTCCCCGTTGAAATAAAGCGCTTTCATAACAATAGAAATATATTTCCAGTTTTTTTGTCTAAAAGATTTATTCTCATTAATACCATAAATTTTGAAAATACTTTATAATTAAAGATATGGAAAAAAAAATAAAAATAGAAGTCGGAGTAGAAGACCGTGGAGAAAGAATTGATTCATTCTTGAGCAGAAAATTGCCCGAGTTGACACGGTCTTCCATTCAGCGATTAATAAAGAATGGTAAAATCACAATACAAGATACTCATCTCAAAGCAGGACAAAAACTTAAAGGAGGAGAAGAAATAGAGATTTTTATCCCTCCTCCCTCAAAACCATCTATATCTGCTGAAAAGATACCTCTCGATATCGTTTATGAAGACTCAGATTTGATTGTAATAAACAAACCTGCAGGAATGGTAGTCCATCCAGCTGCAGGCAACTACAGCGGCACTCTCGTCAATGCTCTTCTGTATCACTGCAAAGACTTGTCGGGAATTGGCGGTGAAGCGCGTCCGGGAATTGTGCATCGTCTTGACAAAGATACCTCAGGGCTTTTAGTGGCAGCCAAAAATGACAAATCACATCTTGCTCTTTCAAAACAGCTCAAATCAAGAGCTCTAACAAGAAAATATCTTGCAATTACGCGAGGAATCCCTCGTCAATTTTCAGGAAAAATAGATGCCCCTATAGGAAGAAGCCCAAAACATAGGAAAAAAATGGCAGTCTTGGAGGAAGGTGGACGGCAAGCACTGACTTATTATAAAGTCATTGAAAAATTCCCTAACTATGCTCTTTTAGAACTATCACTAAAAACGGGAAGGACACACCAAATAAGAGTCCATCTCAAAAGCATCAATTGTCCTGTCCTTGGCGATAAAACTTATGGACATGGAATAACAGAAAAGGAAAGACGCAAGGGTATAATTTTGAAGCGGCAGGCCCTTCACGCCGCCTTCATAAAATTTATTCACCCCTCGTCAAAGAAAGAGATTGAATTATCAGCACCTCTTCCAAAGGATATGGAGGAAACACTAAAAATCATGAGAAATGGTTAAACAATGCTCAACTTCACCAAGCTTGAAAATAACTGTTGACATAGCAATCTCAAATTTATTATTTATAGCTCAGCAATAAATGGTCCCATCGTCTAGCGGTCTAGGATATCGGCCTCTCACGCCGAAGACACGGGTTCGAGTCCCGTTGGGACTATAATAAAAAATAGAGTTGTCATCGATGGGTGTAAAATGTCTATTGATAGCTCCATTAGAACGAATGCGGAATTTACGAAGGTCAATTTGAAAAAACACCTCAAAAATATTCGTTAAAAAAATAACGCATTTCTTTTTTTAGTGTCAAATAATTGCCTATATTACATTCAAATAAATTCAAATCTGTAAATAAACAACCAAATAAGCAAATAATATCCAAAACGATAATTTTAATTTTTGGCATAAGTTTTGCATATATTTTGTCGAAAGTTTTATAAAATTGATAGGTTAAAAATGGACAAAGCAAATTTCAAAGTCAAAAAGATATATCCTCTTATCC
>RFHX01000202.1 GCA_003695725.1 Candidatus Schekmanbacteria bacterium | reverse complement strand
CTCTTTTTCTTGGTCTTTAGGTTTATTTTCATCGAGTATTTCAGAAAGGGAATTTTTTATCTTTTTTATGTTTTCACGATATTTTCTGTTGAATTCAGATAGGTCATATCCTTTTTCAAAGGTTGCCATACACATTTGAATCTTCTTGCTTATCTGCGACGATACATCTTTTGCTGAATCAATGACATCAACAAGTTTTAGCATTGATTTTGCTGAGTTATTTCCCAAAGAAATTCCTCTTTCAACTTTTCTGTTTCCATTGTCCAGTCTATCAACTGCATTTTGAATTTCTTCAGCGGTATCGTCGATTTGCTTTGTAATAGTCTTTGTTATTGTGGAAATTTCTTTGGCAAGTTTCTTTATTTCACCACTTATTACAGTAAAACTGCGCCCTTTTTCACCAAACCTTGCCGCTTCAATAGCTGAATTTAGGGCAAGATGTTCTGAAAAATTAATCTGACCTTCAATTTCTGATAACAATTCTTTGATTTCGCTATTTTTTTTGTACAAGCTCGATATAGAAAATTCTGTTTCCTCAAAAGAGCTTGCAATTTTGTTGATTCCATCAATTGTTTCGCTTAAAGTTTTAAGGCTTTGTGTCGCAATCGATGCCGCTTCAGAAAGTTTTTTTACCTCTTCACTGCTTATTCCTAAAGTTTCATCAAGTAGCTTCATAGCTTTTTCTGAATTTTCATTAAAGATAGAAATTAAATCCTTCTCATGATTAAAGTCGTATCCCTCAATTTCATCTAATTTGCTTAAAATTGTTGAAACAATTTGATTTGTTGTCTCTAATCGCGACTTTTTCTTGATAAAGGAAATGTAAGAATTGATTTCATTTTCAAATTCTTTAAGTCCAAAGTTTTTGGTGACGGCTTCATCGGAAGATGTTCTTTTATTGTCATTTTTTTCTGGAGCTTTACTGAATTTTTCCCTGAGTTGACTTAGAGGATTGAAAAGTGCGAGATTTAGCATTTTTATAGAAAGAGAAACTAACAATGACAAGAATAGTAAGTTAAAAATGAAAAAGGTCAAAAAATTCGTAGGCTTTAAAAGGTAGAATAAGGAATTAAAAATCAATATCAAAAGAAATGAAAAAACGATAGTTAAGTATATGGCTCTCTTCGTTTTTTTCATCATTTTGATATCTCATTTTTTATTTGAGCATTGAACCTACTATGTAAGATACATTTTCTGTTTCTTGAGCAAACTTTGCTGCAAATTGATCTTGTAAATAATCATCTTCAAGTTTGTCCTGTTGAGGGAAGAATTCTTTTATATCATTATTAATAAGTGAATTGACCAATCTAAAGTCGAATATTCCTTCAGTTTTTTTGCAAAGCTCATCTGACAGATATATGATGCAAGTAAATTTCTTGTCTATTTCAGCTTTTTCAATGTTAGAATGACAGCGGATTGCTTCAACAATGCTTTCAGGAAGATTCCATTTATCACCCATTATGCCGCCTATTTCCATATGATCTAAGCCAAGAATTCTTCTTTCTGCTTCAATATCAGAAATACCTTCCTTTTCTTGCAATTCTTTTATTTGGGCAGATTCGTTGCGGAAAAATCTTTCAATTGCCAGCTTGCCTATATCATGAAGGAGGCCTGCTACATAACATTGAGCTTTATTTTCATAATTGAAAAGAGAAGCCAAGAGTTTTGATGATATGGCGACCTGAAAACAGTGCTCAAGATGAGCTTGGATATTCTTTTTGACATTTTCATCATCTTCTTTGAACATTGAAATGAGAGAAGCGTTGAAGGCAAGCTCTCTTAAACTGTCGAAACCTATAACCATTATGGCATGTTCAAGTGATTTGATATTCCTAAAACTGCTTCCGCCAAAATATACGGAGTTTGCCATTTTGAGAGTCGTAGCAGCTACAGAAGTGTCCATTGCGCTGACGATTTCTGAAAGTGAAGTTTCAGGGTCTTCTGTAAGTTCAAGCAGCTTTTTTACTGTTACAGAAAAGAATGGCAATTCTTCTCCTGTTTCAAGATGTTCTTCAATTTTCTTTTTGACTTCATTCTTGTCCATCTAATTTAACTCCTAAATTTAAGTTCAATATCTTTTTTGAGAAGAAATCTTATCTTCATTTCTTCGGTATTATCGATGTAAATTTAACTTCTATTTTTTCTATTGTTGAAACTATTCTTTATTTTTGTTTTTAGTGTAAATAAAGCTTTTGAGTGAATTTGAGACACTCTTGATTCCGTGATACCGAGTATTTCTCCAATTTCCCTCATAGTTACATCTTCATAGTAGTAAAGAGAGATTACCAACCTTTCCTTTTCTGGAAGATTATCGATTAGTTCTGCCAATATGGTTTTAAGATTTTCTAAATTCAGTTTTGAAATGATATCTTCATCTGATTCCAATAATATTCTCGGGAGATATCTTTTTTCTTTTAGGTTTGAATTCTCTTCAATTTCATTAAGGCTTAACAGTGTGCTTCTTGCTGCATTTGCAAGGATGGAATGGACTTCCTCAATACTTATTTTCATTTCATCTGCAAGCTCTTCATCTGTTGGAGTACGCGAGAATTTTTGTTCAAGTTTTGTAAAAGCTTTTTCCATTTCTTTTATCTTGTCTCGAGTTGAACGAGGTACCCAATCAAAACCACGAAGCTCATCGAGCATAGCGCCTCTAATTCTATATTCAGCATATGTTCTAAATTTTACGCCTTTTGAATCATTGAACTTCTCGATTGCATCAATTAATCCAATGACTCCTGCATTTATCATATCATCGACACTTATATGTGGAGAGAATCTCTTTGCCAGTTTAAGAGCAATGTTTTTAATTATTGGAGCATATTCCATTATGGTCTTTTCTTTTAAATCTTCATCAAATGGCTGTATTTTTTTATAAGCATTTATTTTGCTCATTTAGTTCTCTCCAAAGAAAGTATGATTTTTAACAATCCTTTTCCTAATAAAGCAGTCAGAGCAATTGATATAAGAGTCCTTATAACTATTGTTTCAGGCGACCATCTACAGATAAGTCCTGTAGTGATGATTATTAAAGCCGCTATAAGACTAAATAGTGATGGAATTCTATCCATTGCTGATTTCTCCCTTATGCAATGTTTTTGTCATTGTCTTCAGGTGAAATTCCATTGATTAATCTGTTCCAGAAAAATTGAATATTCCCTTTTGTAACGCAAATCTCTGTCAAGCTGTCTATTTTCTGGGCTAAAGATTTAATTGCCAAACTGGCTTCTGAATGAGGATTGAACTGCGTTATAAGTTTTTGTTGACGAATAGATGTTATAAAATTCACATCTCTTGGAATGAATCCTAAATAGTTCACTGAAACATGTAGAAATTCTTCTGTTGCTTTGCTTATAGTGTCGTAAACATTGTTTGCTTCATTCTTTGAACTTGCACAGTTTACTATTAGATTGAATTTCTTTTCTGCATACTTTAACGAAAGCACCTTTATTAAAGCATAAGCATCTGTTATTGATGCTGGGTCTGGTGTTGCAATCACAATGATATGCTGTGATGCGCTATTGAAGTACATTACATTCGATGAAATACCTGCGCTTGTATCGACAAGAAGTATATCAATGTCTAAATCAAGTCGTTCAAATTCAGATAAAATGTGAAGTTTTTGTTCATCTGAAAGATTTGTCAATTCTTCAACACCTGATGCGGCAGGTAAAATAAGAATTCCTCCCGGTCCTTCAATTATTATGTCTTCTATCCTTTTCATTCCCATAAAGACATGAAGGAGATTGTATTTTGGTGTCAATCCTAAAAGAACATCCATATTTCCAAGCCCTAAATCTGCGTCTAAAACCAATACTTTCTTTCCAAGAAGAGACATCGAGTAGGCAAGATTGCCTACAATATTGGTTTTTCCTACTCCGCCTTTACCGCTGGTGACAGAAATGATGCCTACTTTTTTATTTTTTTCTTCAGAAGTCGAATATCCAAATTTTTTTAGATGTGCCTGAGTTTTTGAAAATTGAGCTATTTTTCTAAGAGAAGTTGCCTGGTCCATTTAATTCTCCAAAGTTTTATAGTTAAAGTTATTGTTTATAAACTTGTTGAAAAGCGAATTTACAATCTTCTTTGCCGATGCTTCTTCAATATCCTGCGGTACTTCCTGCCCTGTTGTGAAATAAAATACCGGAAGTCCCGAAACAAGTGATGTATTAAAAAGGGTTTCATAACTGGATGTTTCATCAAGCTTTGTATAAATCATTCCTGATAATCCTATCGCTAAATGTTCATTTACGATATTTAGGGCATCTTCTGTTTTTGTCGAAGCGGCTATTAAGAGCCAAGTCTCAATATTTAAAATGTTTTTTAACATTTCATTTATTTCTTTTATTCTTTCGGTATTTTTATGGCTGTGTCCTGCTGTATCGATTAAAACTAATTCTTTGTCGGAAAAGGATTTTATTGCCTTTTGAAGCTCTCTCTTTGTTTCTGCCGTTTTCAACTCTAAATCCATTATATCTGCGTATGTTTTTAGCTGTTTTGTTGCGGCAATTCTGTATGAATCGATGCTGACAAGACCTACTTTTTTCCCTTTTAAAAAGTGCATTTCTGCCGCAATTTTTGCTATTGTCGTTGTTTTCCCAACTCCTGTTGGTCCTGTTAATGCTATTATTCTTTGTCCATTTTCAGGAATTGTAAGAGGTGATGAGACATTTATAAGTGAAGAAAGCTTGTTTAACACTGCTTTCTGTTTCAATTCAGTAGATAGATTATAGTTGCGGCTTGTATATGGAGATATCTCAGAGATTAGAATGCCTATAATGTCTTCATAAATACCAACTGTTTTGAAGAACTTTTCGAAATCTCCTATATTTTTAAAATAGCTGTCGAATAAAGGAGTTAGAAAATTCTCATCTTCTTCAGAAGAATTTCTTTTTGAGAAGTGATTAACAAAAGAGTATGAGTGCTTTCTTCTTTCTTTATTGAAATAGCCATATTCTTTTCCCGTAGTCTTTGCACTTGATAAATCCGACTTGTTTAAGAGAGGCGAAGAAGTCGGACTTGAATAAATTCCATCATCGTATGCCGCTACTATTTCTATTTTTTTAGAAAAGGACCCTTTTAGAATATTTGGCTTTTTAGTCCTTGTAGATACGATGATGGCATCTGGCCCCATTTCTTTCTTTACCAGCTTTAGCCCTTTCTCAAAACTGTCTGCTTCAAATGTTTTAAAAATCATCACATACTCACTATTTCAATAGTGTTTATCTTTGTGTCCGGTGTAAGTTCATTGTGAGAAATAACTGCTAAATTTGGGATAAATTTTTCTGTCAGCCGTTTTAGATGAAACCGAATTATCGGTGAACAAAGTATGATTGGCTGTAGATTCAGAGTATTAAATTTTTGGACAGCCATTGAAATCTTTTCAAGAAAACTTTGCGTAAATTCAGGGTCGAGAGCAAGGTATGACCCTTGTGAAGTATTTTGTATCGCATTGCTTATGGTTTCTTCCACATAAGTGTCGAGAACGGCAACTTTCATTTCATTGTTTTCGTCTCTATATCGATGTGATATATATCTCGATAATCCTTGCCTTACATACTCTGTTAAAACATCAGTATCTTTAGTTAAAGGAGAATAATCAGCAAGGCATTCAAGTATTGTTATTAGATCTTTGATTGGTATTTGTTCCTTCAAGAGATTTTGAAGAACTTTTTGCACACCGCCAAGAGTGAGATTATTTGGAATGAGTTCTTCAACAAGTTTTGGATGTGTTTTTGATATTCCATCGATAAGTTTTTGAACTTCCTGCCGCCCTATAAGCTCATGGCTGTAATTTTTGATTGTTTCCGTAAGATGAGTCGCAATAACAGATGGGATGTCAACTACTGTATAACCCAATATTTGTGCTCTCTCTTTATCGCTGTCAGGTATCCACAATGCCGGTAAATTAAATGTTGGGTCTTTTGTCGGGATTCCTTCAATTTCGCCCTTTGTAGTCTCAGCAGCTAATGCAAGACTGTGTCCCAACATCATATTACCTCTTGCTATCTCTATTCCTTTGAGAAGTATTGCGTATTCACCGGGTTTGAAATTTAGATTGTCCTTTACATGAATCGGAGGTATCATTATTCCCAATTCAATAGCCATTTGTCTTCTAATCGATTTGATTCGTTGAAGCAGTTCACCATTTTGAGAAGTGTCAATGAAGGGAATAATTCCGTATCCAACTTCAAGCCCAAGCATATCGGGTGAAAGTAAAGATTCAAAAGTTTCCTCGAAAGATTTTTCAGCCGGAGCTTCATCTTCCACTTCCTGTTCTTCTGATTTTTCTAATGATACGAAGTATTGAGATGCAATGACACCTGCTATGCCAAGAATGAAAAAAGGCAGATGAGGAAGTCCGGGAATAAGACCAAAGGAAAAAAGGATGATGCCTGCTATTGCAACGGCTTTCGGATAAGAAATTATCTGCTTTGTTACATCATCACCGAGGGTTTCATCTGAAGCGGCCCTTGTTACTACGAGGCCTGCTGCTGTGGAAACTATAAGAGCAGGGATTTGTGAGACCAAACCGTCTCCTATCGTTAATATTGTATATGACCTTGCGGCATCAGCAAGAGACATATTCTTTTGTGTAATTCCTATTAAAAGTCCTCCCAATATATTGATGCCCATTATTACAAGCCCTGCGATTGCTTCTCCTCTGACGAATTTACTGGCACCATCCATAGCGCCATAGAAATCGGCTTCTTTGTTGATCTGTTCTCTTCTCTGAATCGCTTCTTTTTCAGTAATTAATCCTGAATTAAGGTCAGCATCGATGCTCATTTGCTTGCCGGGCATTGAGTCTAATGTAAATCTTGCGGCAACTTCGGCAATTCGTCCTGAACCTTTGGTAATAACTACAAAGTTTATGACAGATAGGATTAAGAAAATAACAAGACCGACAAAATAATTTCCTCCGATGAGAAACATACCAAAGGATTTTATTACATGACCTGCCGCTGCTACACCCTCATTGCCATGAAGGAGAATAAGCCGCGTTGACGCGACATTTAATGACAGTCGATAAAGGGTTGTGACTAAGAGCAAACTTGGGAAAAGAGAAAAATCAAGAGGATTCAATATATACATAGATATTAGTATTATTACCAAAGCCAAAGTAACATTTGTTGCAAGCAGTATGTCAAGAAAAGTTGGCGGCAGTGGTATAATCATAATAGCAAGTATAGCTATTACGCCAATGCCCATAAGGGCATCAGTTTTTTTAAGATTAGGAAAAATACTTACTGCTGTTTGCGCTTCATTTGCCATAATTAAAGATTCCTAAGTTTCCCTTTGATTCTGTAAATATACGCAAGGACTTCTGCTACCGCCTTATAGAGTGATGGCGGCACTTCCATACCAACTTCAACAATTTTAAAAAGAGTCCTTGCAAGCGGTTTATTCTCCATAATTGGAACATTATTTTTTCTTGCTACTTCTTTAATCCTCTCAGCCAAGAAGCCTTTCCCTTTCGCTACAACTTGGGGTGCATCATTTTTTTCCGGATTGTAGAGGATTGCCACAGCCAAAGTTGTAGGGTTTGTAATCACGACATCTGCTTTTGGAACTTCGCTTAGCATTCTTTTTTTTGCAAGTTCGCGCTGGACGGACCTGATTTTGCCTTTGATGAGAGGGTCTCCTTCTCTTTGTTTGAACTCTTCCTTAACTTCTTCTTTTGTCATCTTGAGGTCATTTTCATATTCTCGTCTTACAAAGATATAGTCTAAAACAGCTACTATAACGAAGAGCCCAATAGTGTATTTAAACACTCTAAAGGAAATCGTTCCTATATATTCAACCAACTGATAAGCATTTGTGTATATAAGGGATGGGATAGTTTTGATTTCCCCTTTGACTGCAATGAATGCACATATGCTAAGTCCAATTATTTTTAATACTGATTTTAGAAGGTTTTGAAGCGCCTTTTTGGAAAATAATCTCTTGATACCCTGTATAGGGCTAATTTTAGAGATTTTTGGTTTTAGAGGTTCAAAGGTATAGACAAATCCTACTTGAATAATTTGAGCCAATATACCGCTTATAACTACGGCAGCAAAAATGGGAATCAATATTATGGCGACTTTGTTCATTGTAAAAAGCATATAATTGTAGAAATCCATCTTTATCATTTCCTTATGATTGCTGATGGAGAGAAGTCCATGCATCAGCTCTTCCATTTTCACTAACATATTGTTTCCAAGAAAATAGAAGACCGTGAGAGTGCTTAAAAGAACAAAAACGGTATTTACTTCACTACTCTGCGCAACCTGTCCTTTTTCTCTTGCTTCCTGCCTCCTCTTCGGTGTTGCAGGTTCTGTTTTTCTATCTTTATCGTTTTCAGCCATAGTTTAAACTCTCAATCTGTCAAAAGAGCCTCAATAATCTCAGCATTTTTATGTCCATTTCTGTAAAACTTGATTTAAAGATTTGATAAATATAAGGCATTGAAATTCCCAAAACGACCAATCCTATTCCGATAAGAAGAGGAAAGGTAACAATAAAAATATTAATTTGCGGAACGGTTCTAACCAATATTCCGAATATAATATTTGAAATAAGAAGTGTTGCTACAACAGGTGCACTTATCTTTATTGCAAGGGTGAATATTTCAGAACTGACTGTAATCATAAATGCTGTGATTTTGCCTGAAAAATTAATACCAGCCGGCGGAATTATCTCAAAGCTTTCTGTGATAGCTTTTATAATGTAATGATGCGCATTTATTGCCAAGAAGATTAAAACAGCAAAAATATTCTGAAATTTGGCAATGATCGACATCTGTTCTTCGAAGTGTGGGTCAAAAACATTGACAATGCCAAAACCCATTTGAAATCCCGCAATTTGAGCGGCAAAGTCAATGCCTGCAAAAATCAACCTAATTATAAAACCTGTTGAAAGACCAAGCGCCAATTCCTTTACAATCAATACCGTCAACTCATAGATGTTGTGAATATTTAATGAGTGGTGAATATTGGTGCTAACTATGGGAAATATAATGAAGGAGATTGCGGCGGCAAATCCTGCCTTGAGCAATGAAGGAGTTGCGCGATCTCCGAATACAGGCACAATTATAAAGATTGCAATTATTCTGAAAAATATCAGAAGAAAAAACTGTACCTTTTCTATGTCAATATAAAATAAATTCATTTGATATATGTTGGAATATTGATAAAAAGATTACTGGTAAACTCTATCATCAACCTAATCATCCATGACCCAAAGATAACGAGGGCTATGGCAACAGCAATTATTTTAGGAACGATTGCAAGCGTCATTTCATTAATCTGCGTAACTGCCTGAAATATGCTTATTAATAGACCTGCCGCAAGGCCGAAGAAAAGCATTGGCGCAGAAATTAAAAATGCCGTCTTTAATGATTCTACTGAAATAGTTATGACGAAATCAGGGCTCATTTCTTCCTCCTAATAGAAACTTTTTAGAAGTGAACCGACTATTAGATACCACCCGTCAACAAGGACAAAGAGAACTATCTTAAAGGGCAATGAGATCATTACCGGCGGCAGCATCATCATACCCATCGAAAGTAAGACACTTGAAACAACGATATCTATTATCAAAAAGGGGATATAGATCAAAAATCCGATCTGAAAAGCTGTTTTGAGCTCACTTATGATGAAAGATGGGACAAGAACCATAAATGGAATATCATTGTTCGATTTGAAATTTTTTTTCTTTGATAATTCTAAAAAGAGAGCCAAATCTTTCTTTCTCGTCTGTTTTGTCATAAATTCTTTTAATGGAGCAGTGGCTTTTTCTATAGCTTCTTCCTGAGAAATCTTTTTTTGCAGATAAGGCTGAATTGCTTCATCATTTATTTGAATGAAGTAAGGAGACATAATAAAAAAGGTTATGAACAATGATAGCCCAATTATTACCTGATTAGGCGGCATTTGTTGTGTTCCCAATGCTTGTCTCAAGAAGTGGAAAACAATAACAATTCTTGTAAAACCAGTGAGCATTATCAGTATTGCAGGAGCAAGTGAGAGAATAGTCAATAGAGCCAATATCTTCATTCCTGCTGAAATATCTGCAGGATTATCTGATTGTGTGATACCAATATTAATATTGGGAATCGGGACAGGAGCAGCCTGTGAGATTTGAGGTAAGAGAACGATGACTGTAAATATTATAAATATTGCTCTTTTAGACATTTTAATTAATCGCTGTATTTTAGGTTTATTCTTTCTTTTTTGAATGCTTTTGTTATTCCCCTGATAATCTCTTTCCCCGATGAAGATGTAAGCGAGTCAAAGTATTTTTTGAAATTTTGTTCTTTTTTCCCCAAATTTTCACTTTCAAAGTTCCCTTTGATTTTTGCTTCAGGGAGTTCGGATAAAAGTGTTATTTGCGTTGAAGTGATTCCAATGAGATATCTTCGTCCATCTACTTCAAGGATGCTAATTCTTTTATTGTTGCCGATATAGCAGTTTGAAGTTATTCTCAAAGCGCCTGAACTATGTCTGCCTTTTGATTTTATTCTTTTCAGAATAAAAAGAGTTACAGTCATAATGCCAAAGAGGATGAAGAGGATTCCGATGCTTTCTATAAAATTACTTTTGAACTCTGGAATATTAGTTTCATTCATCAAAAAAATATTCTTTTCATTTAGAACATTTTCTTTCGCTGCTGCGGCAGACTGTACAATAGGCGAAAAAAAGGTAGACAACATCAAGAACATTGTAGTTGTAAAAGATATCTGCTTCATTTTAGTTTTGTTATCCTTTCTTCAGGGCTTACAATATTGAGGAGTTTAATTCCGAATTTGTCATTGATAACTACTACTTCCCCATAAGCTAATAGTTTATCATTTGCATATATTTCGAGGGGTTCGCCTACTTCTTTGTCAAGCTCGATTACAGAACCTTGTCCAAGCTGTAAAAGGTCATTTATTCGCATCTTGGATTTTCCAAAAATCACTGATAGCTTGAGAGGAATATCAAGTATGAGACTGAGGTCTGCTGTTTTTATGGAAGTCTTCTTTGTAGTTGTCTCTGCCTGCTCTGTTGATTCATTTTTATTAGCTTCATTATCTTTTTCATTTATCTCTTCAAGAGAGTAATCAGCTGCTTCTTTTGCGTTTAGCTCTTCTGCCATGAGGATTCCTCCTTTTTTTAAGTCCTTTGGTTAATTGTGCTGCCTTGTTGCCTCTTACGGCACCGGCGACGCCTTTTAGTTTTTCGTATCCTTCGATATAGATTTTGAATTCGTCAGATGGGCCTGTATTGAGATTAATCACATCTCCCGGTTTTAGATTGAGAAGCTCCTTTCCTGTAATGACTGCTTCTCCAAGTTCGACAGTAATTTCTAATTCTGTTTGGGTAAGCTGATTCAGCATCATTCTGCGCCAGGTAAGGTCAACATCAGTTCGAATGCTGCTGAAATTTTTATTGAGTTTCCCCTTTAGCGGTTCAATAATCGAACAGGGGATACAAATATCTATAGAGCCAAGAATGTCTACATCAATTGAAGTAACGACAACCATATCCGATGGAAAACAGATTGATATGAATTGAGGATTTGTTTCTATGCTTACTTCTTCAATTTTTATTGGATAAACACCATTCCAAGACCTTTGGAGTTCGGAAGCAATATCTGTATGCATTTTCTTTATAAGAGACATTTCTATATTTGTGAATTCACGGTCTTCAATAACGAATCCGGTCTCGCTTTTTCCACCAAGCATACTTTCTATAAAAGAAAATGCTAATTTGGAATCAATTACAATCAAAGCTAAACCGCGCAGTGGGTTCATTCTTACTACCTGAAAGCTTGATGGAAGTTGTATATTGCCGATATATTCTTTGTATTTCATCATACAGGTGTCGCGAAGACTGATGTTTTCAACGATTTTTCCAAAAAGGTGAGACATTACTGCCCTCAATTTCCTGCAAAAGACTTCATAAACCATATCCATTGCAGGAAATGTGCCTTTGATTCTTAGATTGCCGCTCAAAAAATCAAAAGCAGAGGAGTTTGCTTGTTCCTTTCCAACACCTTCTTCAGTTTTTATTTCCCCTGACTTTATGCCTTGAAGCAATGCATCGACTTCATTTTGTGAAAGAATCTGATTCAAGGTTATCTCCTTTAATTCCTTTTACTGGACAACAAATTCTGTAAAATAGAGCTCTTTAACGCTTCCTTTTTTGAGTATTGAATTTATTCTTTTCATTAGTTCTGCTTTTAGCTGGAGTTTGCCTTCTACCGTTTTGACCTCTTCAAATGTTTTAGCAGAGAGATAGACAACAATGATGTCCTTGATTTTTGACATATTTTCATCAATTTCCTTTTTTACTTCTTCTGAGCCGACTCGAAGTTCCATTGAAATTTTGAGGTATTTGTTTCTATCCTTGTCTGCGAGATTTAGAATAAAAGTTTCCAATGGAATACCGATGGAAGCGGTTTCTTCAACCTCTTCAGTAGCAGCAGCTTCTTTGGCTTCAACACCTTCTTTGTCGCCTTTTAAAAATGTTATTGCTCCGATTGCGCCTCCTGCTACAACGATTACTGCCACAACGATGATAATTATCATTTTTAGAGGAAATTTCTTTTTTGCCGGTTGAGCAGGGGCTTCTGCTGTCGCAGCTTCAGCTGCTTCTTTTTTTTCTTCATTTTCATCAGCCATTTAAATGTCCTCCTTAAATTTAATTGGTGAAAATTTTCTTTGAATGTATATGCAAAGCCTATGCCAAAGTGATAAAGGGAACTATTTTTTTATGAACTTTTTTTGATTTGAAAAGAACAATAAAATCAATAAGTTATGTCTTATATGAAGAGTGTATTTAAATAACATTTGAAAGTTTCGAGATATCCGAATTTTTTGTGAGATTTATTCGTCAAATTTCCGCTTTCGAAGTCAAATATATGACGGAATAGAATGAAGATATTGAATTACTAAAATGAACTTTTTGGGTAAAAGAAAGTGTTATGAAAGCTATGATATGAATAGTTAGTTTGAAACTGAAAGGATTAAAAATTACAGTATAAAATAGAGGGTGGGGCCCTGCAGCCATAATAGCAAAACAGGACCCCGGGGGAGGCAATTATCTCTTCAGATTGACAAGGTCCTGAAGCATTTCATCGCCTGCTAAGATTATTTTTGAGTTTGCCTGAAAACCTCTCTGAATAGTAATCATATTCACGAACTCTTGTGAGAGGTCCACATTGGACAGTTCTAAACTCCCTGAATTTATAGTTCCGAATCCTGATGATTTCCCTACGCCAAGAATCGGGAGCCCCGAGTCTTTACTTTCTGCAAAGAGATTTCCGCCTATGCTTGTAAGACCGTTGGGATTTTTGAAATTTGCAAGGGCAAGTTGGTAAAGATCTTTTGTTGCGCCATTTGAGAATAGACCAGTCAATATTCCTTCGCCATTTATCGAAAGACTTTGCAGAGAGCCGGAGCTGTAGCCGTCCTGATTTTGAAAGTTTGTCGCAGAAGGTGCGGCAAACTGTGTCGTTCCGTCAAGTCCTGTCCCTCCATCGGTGGTAATGCTTGTGCCAAATTCAAAGGTAATTGATTGGTTTTGTGCCGCCCCGCCAGCAAAATCAAAATCTGATGAGGTTGTTGTTTCGGTGTCAAGAGCTCCATATTCGTTGAATGTAAGTGTACCGGAAGCAACTTCCTGAAGAGTCCCTGAAGTGCCGCCTGTTAGCTCTCCACCATCTACTAATGCATGCCATTCCCAGGTGTTTTCAGAGTCTTTTCTGAAATAGACTGTTGTGAGATGGCCATTTCCAAGAGAATCATAAACAGTTATGGCAGATGAGAAATTTGATGTTCCGTCAGGGTCGCTTGTACTGAATGCAGATGGTACACTTTCATCTGAGTTGAGATTAAGTGAAAGCGTTACTTTTGTTGTTGCTTTTGGAGATGAGGATGGAGATGATAAGTCTATATCGCCGAGAGAACCGTCTCTGCTTCCCGAAGAGTTGATACTATAACCTTGAACCCTTGAACCGTCTGTCGTAACAAGCAAACCATCGCTGTTCAGACTAAATTGTCCTGCCCTTGTGTAGTATCTGCCGTTGCTGTTTTCAACTATGAAAAAACCATTTCCATCGATTGCAAGGTCAGTGACACTTGAAGTGCTTTCAAATGAACCTTGGGCAAAGTTTTTGCTTACATCGGCAAGTTTTACTCCTCTGCCTATTTGTCCTACATCGATGATGCTTTGGCTCAAAACATTTGAAAAAGCTGTGCGGCTTCCTTTAAACCCAACAGTGTTGACATTGGCAATGTTGTTGCCGATAACAGAGATGGCATTTTGATGGGCTGACAAGCCGCTTATCCCTGAAAACAAAGCACTTAACATATCTATCCCTCCTTTATTTAACTTTTAAAATATTTTCCGGACTTATTTCCAAACCGCTGATTTCTATATAAGGAACTCCATCCTTGAATCTAACACCATCTACACTGCCGCTAATTATTGGTGATGTGCTGATGAGGTTGTTGTTTTGGTCATAAGCACTGACCATAAAGGTATAGGCTCCATCATCGACACTCTGATTGTCCATATTTTTTCCATCCCACTGAATACTATGTTTCCCAGCTGCTGTGTTACCTAAAGTCAATCTTCTGACAACGGGTCCATTCTTCTTCGAGATTGTTATTTCAACCTTTTTTGCATCTTCTTTTAGGTCGAAACTGATTGAGGGTATTTCGCCATTTGAAACCTTTATTTCATTTCCTATTACTTCAACTTCTCTTCCAACGAGATTCGAAAGTATTATGTTCTTTTGGGATTCAATTGCATTTGACAGAGATGTAAACTCTTTATTCAAAGAGCTCAATTGTTCGAGACTTGAAAATTGTGCAAGTTGAGCTGTAAACTCTGTATTTTCCATTGGCTCAAGGGGATTTTGGTACTGTATTTGTGCAAGAAGCATTTTAAGAAAAGCGTCTCTTCCCAAACTTTTTTCTATTCCATTTGCAGTGGAATTGTTGTTTGACGACTGTGATAACCTTGACAAGGTCATTTGCAAATCTGAAATATTCACTTCAGACCCTCCTTTCTTTTTTAGCTAAATGTAAACATCCACCTTTCCATCAAAGGTGAGAAATCTTTTTTCTCTGCTATCCTCTACAGAATTTGCTGCTATGGAAGATATGCCGGTTAGTCTAATTTTTTTGTTTGATGATCCACTGGAACTTTCACGCCATCTTTGATTCATATTTCTATCGTTGCCTGCAGCAATGGAAAATTCCTTTACTAAGATGCCTTTGTCATTCATATTGTTAAGCAGATCATTTTTGTTTGTATCGATGAGAGATTTTATATCTGCATCTTTTGCAATGATGGAAATTGCAACTTCATTATGTTTCTTTGTAATAATTTCAACTTTGATAGAACCAAGATCAGGAGGAGACATATCCAATTTAATCTCTTTCTTATTCGATGATAGAAGTGCTGTAACTGAATCTTCTATTTGCCTTGAAACGGCGTTGTAGAGTTCACTTTTATTGTTTGATAAAATGCTGTTATGCTTTGAAAGGATTTTTGGATGCAGTTGATTTTGAAATGTGTTTTCATGAATCTTTGAAGCGGTCTCTTTGTTATTCTGATTCTTTGAAGTTTCAATTTTATCAGTTCTTTCTTCTTTTAAAGTGTCATGATTGCTGTCTGAAAATTTGAAAGTGCTTTCTCCTTTTCTGTTTGTTTTTTGTTGCCTGATTAATGATTCTTCAAATTTATCTTCTATTTTCAGTTCTTTCCCAAAGTCTTTTTCTTTGTTTTGTCCTTCCTCTAACTTTTGGTTACTCTTTTCAGCTATTTTCGATAATCCTTGGATTTCAGAGTGTATGTCCTTGTCCTGATGCTTTGCTGTTTCTGGTATAGCTTCATTTTTTATTACCTTTTGTAAATCTGTTGATTCATCTTTTATAGCTTTTGGAGAAATTTTGGTGTCTTCTATTGTGTTTTCCTTAACCAAAGAAGAAATTTCTATTTCATTAATTTCTTTCGAAGGGAATGATAATATTTCGTTTTTTTGAGCAACTTCTTCATTTG
>RFHX01000201.1 GCA_003695725.1 Candidatus Schekmanbacteria bacterium | reverse complement strand
TATTAAAAGTTTAAAAAAGAGCGTTTAAAAGAAAATGGATTTAAAAATTAAAAAAATATTTCTATTTGCAATTATTTTACTTTTCATTGTTATATTAGGCGAAGGATTATCTTCACCATCTCCAATCATAATTGATTTTTCTGATCCATCAGGGCTTTCTGCCGAAGCCGAATTTTCTGTCGTTGATAGCAAGCTTCAAATAATTCTTACAAACAATTCAAGCGGCGTTCCAATAGGTTTTGACAATGGAGATCAGCTGCTTACTTCAGTTGCTTTCGATCTGCCATCAGGCGTTTTTATTTCGGGAGGAAGAGCATTCATAAACACAGGAAGCATCTCTGAAAATTTTGACAGAATATCATCTCAACTAACTGAAGGTGCAGATGTTTCTGTCGAATGGGGATATGGGAACTCTTCACAAACTGGTTTTGGAAGCAGTAATAATTTCATATCGACAATGAAATCAGGAACAACCCCTTTTGTTTATGCCACATCAAAAACAAATTTAGATGGTCCTATCAATCTCGATGGTCCTCAAGCAGGTCTGACGAATGGAGTCATTCCATTGGGAGGATTGGGGGCTATAAATAATTCTATTATCGTAAAGTTAGACATTGGTGGAATTGACCTTTCACTTATGTCAAATGCAGATAGCACTTTGTCCTACATAGCTTCACATAATGTAGTATTCGAATGGGGCTCTGATGCCTCATTTGGATTCGGGTCAACTACTTTTCCAGTGCCGGAGCCGTCCACATCCCTTCTCTTCTTATGCGGTCTATCTATCATTTTTGTCTCAAAAAGATTCATCAAATAGACTATTTTTTACTGAGATGATCTTGAAAAAATACCCTCTTTCTTGAAAAAATATCTTAAAATAATAATACCATACGAAATTTAGTGTGTCTTTTTTTCACAGGGGATAAATTTGATTGAGAGGATTAGCCATGTGTAAAAAATTAAAAAATCGAGTTGCATTGATTACAGGTGGAGGCACAGGAATAGGCAAAGGTATAGCAAAATGTTTTTGCGATGAAGGAGCTATTGTTTATGTTATGGGAAGACGCCTTGAAAAATTGGAGGATACAGTCAATGAGCTAAATTCTGATCAAGGGAAAGCATTCGCTATTCAGGGAGATGTGAGCAAAAAAGAAGATATTGAACGGGTTACCAAAGAAATTTTAAACAAAGAAGGTAAAATCGATATACTTGTGAACAATGCAGGAATTGAAGAAAAACCTGAAGCTGTTTATGAAATGTCTGAAGCGTCATGGGACAAAATATTTTCTGTAAATATTAAAGGGGTTTTCTTAATGACAAAAGCCGTTTCTAAAATAATGATTGATAAAAAAATAAAAGGGAAAATAATCAATATCTCATCAATTACTTCTAAAAATCCTCCCACCCGCTGTTCTGCATACGCTTCTTCAAAAGCGGCGGTCAATATCTTTACTTTCTGTGCTGCGGCAGACCTTGGACAATTTGGAATAAATGTAAATTGCATATGTCCCGGAATGATTCAAACTCCAATGCTTGAAAGCATAGATAATAACTTGAGGAGTGAAGGCAAAATGGGAATGACTGATATTGCAGAAATAATGATTTCAACAGGACGCCTTCCAAAAGGACGAATTGGACAACCCGAAGACATTGGTAAAGTAGCAGTATTTCTTGCAAGTGATGATTCAGAGTATATGACAGGGCAGGTTTTGAATGTTTGTGGCGGGATAACATCCCACTAAAATTTGCATATGTTTTGTTCGCAGGATTAACGATAACCCCAATGCCTGTGCTCAAAAGACAAACTTTTGGGGGACAATCTCAGGCTTTCTCTTCGGGCTTATTTGTTCAACGAATCGTCATTCTTTTTTCCTACATCGCTTCCAATGCAAAAATATATTTCACTTCTAATAATTACATTAACTATTGACAAATAAATTCTAAAATAGCAATAAAAATATAATATTATTTAATATTGACAAAAATTAGCGATATGATATTTTTATCCAAAATTGGGAAGGGAGGTGATAAAAGATGAAGAAAAGTTTATCTATCATTTTGATTCTTTTTTTCCTCAGCATAACTCTACTCAGCTTTTCAGAAGAAGTTAAAGTGCATCAATTAACAGGTACAATTCAATCAATAGACTTGAAGGAAAAAAAAGTTGATGTAAAAGGATTGCGTGGTGAAATTATCTGTGAATTAACAGATGCAACGAAAATTAGAATTTCTGGAGAAAGCGCTTCTGTAACAGATTTAAAAAAAGGTGATAAAGTAGTCTGTAAATATACTGATGACGATTCAGGAATTAAGTGCAAATCAATCACCTTAATCGATAAAAAAGAAGCAAAAAATTAGTATCTCCCCATCGGCGGGTTTGTCTGAATTCAGGCAAGCCCGCTTTCATTCTTTATATAAGTAAAAAAATCGTTTATCCATTCATTGCCTAAAAAAGTTTTCAATATGGCAACACTTAAGAATGAATTGAAGTTATAAGAAGAATTAATCGGTTCAAACTTGTTCAAATTGTTTCTGATTGCACTTCCATAAATACTATAAAGGTAACGCCTCAAAGCAATCTCCGTTGAAATCCTATATCTGTACCGGAATATGCCTTGAAAAAAAGATTGAGGAAATCTTTCCTTTTTTCCTTGAATTGTAGGATATCCAAATCTTGGAATTATGGATAGCTCATTGCAAATAAGCTCTATATCTTCATTTTTAAAACAATAAAAACTT
>RFHX01000200.1 GCA_003695725.1 Candidatus Schekmanbacteria bacterium | reverse complement strand
CCTTTCATCTTTAATATTGCCCATAGTAATATTCATTGAGCATGGATAGACATCACCATATGGATTTACACGGACAGCATACCAAGGATAAAAACATTTATATGCATAAGCAAAGGAATCATCGCTGAATCTTTTAGGAATTTCATCTCCTTTTAAGGGGGGAGAAAACCTAACAGGGATTTTTTTCTTTTCAGATATTTCATAAATTTTGTCTATTTCCCGTGAAAGAGCTTCAACATCCACTCGTTTCAATTCATCAGAAATATCTTGAGATTCCTCTTTAGAATGGCCCATATTATAGATTTCATTAGTTTTCCTATCCATTTCTTCAGTAGAATAAAAAAGATAGCCATAATTTACTTCTGCCTCGTATCTTTCAGCAATATCAAGTAAAGTGCTCAAATAAGGCGCATTCAAAGAAGAGATTGTGCAACAGAAAGTAATTATCGGTTTGCTTTTTCTTTGTTTTTCTTTCTCATAATTTACTCGGTCAAGAGCTTTTAATAAAAGTTTAAATGCATTAGGCTGATTCCTTATTTTGTTGTGAATCTCTTCACCTGCCTCAATAGATACCTGAAGATTATTCACTCCAAGAGAGACTAACTTTTCTGCCTTTTCATCATCAATCAGAGTGCCATTGCTCAATAGTCCAAGAGAGAAGGATTTTTTACTGCAATATGAAAGGATATCAATAATATCTTTTCTTATGAATGGTTCCCCTCCTGTTATTGTAAACTCTTTGATGCCCGCTTCTTCAGCATCATCTGCCAGTTTATATATTTCTTCTTTTTCTAACTCTTTATTGCATTTGATGGCTGTCATTATCTTTGAATCCTCTGATTCTTTTTCCTTCTGTTGCGGGCACATTGCACATCGTTGATTACATCTAAATGTTATCTCATAATGAAGTGAGATTGGTTTGAATGCCTTTCCATCCAAAAAGGCATAGGGTATCCAGTATCTTGGGACAGATTTCATTCTGTAAAGAAAGCGTGCAAAAGGCAGCAGCTTTGGTGGAATGCTTCTTTTAATTATATTTTTTAGCAACGGCAGAATTTTTCTCCTTTAAAATGTCTAAATAAATTTCTTCACTTTTCCCAACCATCTTTTCGGCTGTAAACTTTTCTAGAAAAATTTTTTTGGCATTTGTCCCTATATCCATAATTATTCTTCTATTTCTTAAAAGGTTGCAAATCTTTTCTGCTAAAGCTATGTAATCATCTGGTGGCACAAGGTATCCGTTTACTCCTTCTTCGATGGCTTCTCTATTTCCACCTACATTCGTTGCTACACTTGGACATCCTGATGCCATTGCTTCAAGCAAAGATATTGGGAATCCCTCCCAATCAGATGACAGGACAAATATATCAATCAATTTCAAGATTTGCGGTATATCTCTTCGCAACCCGCAAAAAACTACCTTATTTTCTATATTCAATCTTTTTGAAAGAGACTGCAACTCTTCCATTAGGGGGCCTTTACCTACAATGATTCCCCTAACATCATCAAATTCATTGCACACCTTTGCCATGGCTCTCAAAAAAACATCTTGCCGTTTTTGTTTTGTAAGACTTCCTATCGTGCCAACAATCAAACAGTCTTTCCCAATATTTAATTCTTTCAACAGATTTTCTTTATCTATTTCTACAGACTCAAAAGGGTCGTAATCAATTCCGTTATGGACAGTCACAAATCTATCTCTCCCAGCAAATGCCGCGCTCAAATGAGCATTTCTAACAGCATCTGAAACTGCAAAAATCTTGTCATTCAAGAAATAAAAAGACCTGTTTATGAGTGAATGAATTCTTGCTTTGAATCCTGGATAATGCACATTATGTTCCGTTTTTACAAAGCACTTTACAGAAGAATTCAACACTGCAGGAATTGTCCATGTATTTGCAACTTGGCCATGGGAATGGACTATTGAGACATTTTCCTCTTTTATAATCTTCCTTATTCTTTTAACAATCTCTAATGGGGATGAATTCCCTTCATTAGCGATGTAAACTTTTACACCCAGCTTCTCTATCTCCTTTGCAAATTCTCCTCCCTTTTTAATTCCGCAAACAATTGGAATAAAATTTTCTCTGTTATGATAGAGTGCATAATGATAGACAACTCTTTCTGCACCTCCTGCCTCAAGGGAATAAATTGTATGCAAAACTTTCAAAGGCTTTTTTATCGATTTAGAAGAAAGTGTCATACCAAATAGAAAAGTTTATCAACTGCCATAATATACTTCCATTTCTAGCGCCATTTTTTTGCTCTGAAAGAAGTTTTTCAACAGACTCTTTTTTATAAAAATCAAGTTCTCTGATTTTTTGCGACAAAATTATATCCAGATACTTTCCCAATCCCTCCTTGTCCAACAGCCAGGAATCGATAGGATTCCCAAATCCTGATTTTTTTCTATCAACAATGCTGTCTGGAAGAAAATTCCTTGCTATATTTTTTAGTATGCTCTTAGTCTCCAAGAAGTGGAGTTTCTTTTTGATTGATATTCTATTTACATTTTGAACAAGGTTATGGTCAAGGAAAGGCACTCTCAATTCCAATCCAGCAGCCATACTCATTTTGTCAGCACGATTCAAAATTGAAACAAGATATGTCTGTTGTTCATAAATGAGAAGAGACTGCAAGAAATCGCTTCCACTACAGCCATTGAATTTAAATTTATTCATACGAGCACTTAAATCTAATACTTCTTTATCACTGCAGATCGAATCAACTATTTCATTTCTTACCCATTTGCTATTGTTTACAGCCATCTCATCGGGCAATAAATGGATTGAATCACAAAGCTTCTTTATTTTTCTATTATTCATCTTATCAAGTATGAAAAAAGCAGCTTCACTCAAGAAAGACGGCAATTTCTTCAACGAAAGAACAATTTTCGGAATAAGGTATCTTGGATAACCTCCAAATGTTTCGTCTGCCCCTTCTCCAGTTAAAACAACTGTCACATAATTTTTTGCATAACGGCTCAAAAGATAAATTTGCACTGAATTAGCATGATTCAATGGTTCATCAAGAAACCAAATTATCTTTGGCAATGCTTCTGAAAATTCCCTGTTATCAACTACCACCTCATTATGGATTGTTGAATATCTTTTTGCCACCTGTCGTGCATAATTTCTTTCATCATATTTTTCTTCTCTAAAACCAATGGAATAGCTTGAAAGCTGAAAATCTGTCATCCCAGATGCTATAGCCGTAACAAGGCTTGAATCGATTCCTCCACTGCAAAAACATCCAAGAGGGACATCACTTATAAGACGTTTCTTGATAGAATCTTTGAGTTGAAAGAGTATATCTACTTCTGAAAACTCTTCTCCGTATTCGTCATCTCCTTTGCAATCCAATGTCCAATACGATTTAACTTGAATACTCTTCTCATCTATGTACATATAGTTGCCGGGCTCAAGCGATTCTATGCCCTTAAACAAAGTTTCACTGCCGGCAACATATCTAAAAAGAAGATACTCCTTCACTTTTTCCCTGTTTAGTCTACAGGAAATAGCGGGATAACTAAGAATTGATTTTATTTCAGATGCAAATAAGAAAATATTTTCATCATAATAGAAATATAAAGGTTTAATTCCCAATCTATCTCGAGCAATAAAAAGTTTTTTTTCAAGCTTATCCCATATGGCAAATGCAAACATTCCATTGAAAAATGAAAGACACTTTTCCCCTTCTTCTTCATAAAGGTGAAGAATAACTTCTGTGTCGCATTTTGATTTGAAAAGATGCCCTTTCTTCTCCAATTCAATGCGCAAATCCTTGAAATTATATATCTCGCCATTATAGACAATCCAGTATCTGCCGTCTTCATTGCACATAGGCTGATGTCCGCCTTCAATGTCAATAACACTCAAGCGGCGATGGCCCAACCCAATCTTTCCCTCTATATATTCTCCCTTACCATCAGGGCCCCGATGTGCCATCACATCCCTCATAGCACGAATATATTCTCTTTCCACATATTCGCCTTTGCGATTATAAATTCCACATATGCCGCACATTATCTTTATCCTATAATCTTCGCATTAATGCTCTTTTTATATTCTGATAAAAGAAAGCAGGACGATAACGATAAAATCTGCTCAAAAAATATATATAAGAGTCATACCTGTTTTTCTTCACAGTTGCAGTTACCTCTTTATTATAAATTTTATCTTTTTCATCTCTATTGCTAAAATCTTCATCATAAATAAGATTGCTTAATCT
>RFHX01000199.1 GCA_003695725.1 Candidatus Schekmanbacteria bacterium | reverse complement strand
AAGAAGTTGATTTTTTAATAAAAAAAACAATTAAAATTAATTTTATTCTCTCGATTTACTTCCGCTTTTTATCTTAAAAATCAATAAAAAAGCGCCTTCTCTTAACAGATGAGTTTTTTTTTGTCAAGATTATATATCATCTTAGAATCCATGAAAAACATAATAATAGGTTTTCTAAAAATCTTCTTTTCTTTCAGCATTGTCTCTTGACAAAACAATAAAAACTTTATTATAAGTTTCCCACAAAAATTGGCCCATAACAAAGCAATTACGAAAATAGATAAAGGAGATAAAAAAATATGGCAGTTGTAATCAGACTTGCGCGAGGCGGCTCTAAAAAGAAACCACACTACAGAATTGTTGCAGCAGATTCAAGAAAACGCCGTGATGGAAGATTCATTGAAATTTTAGGATATTACACTCCTCAGAATGAAGAAAATCAATATAACTTGAAGGAAGATAGAATCAATGAATGGCTCAAAAAAGGCGCAAAACCTTCAGAAACAGTAAAGTCCCTTCTAAAAAAGGCAAATTTTTTTGAGAAATCTAACACCGCTATCTGATTTTTGAATTTATCTTCAAAGAAATCTTCCAAAAGAAGCCGGTATTGTCATAGGAAAGATTAGACTATGAAAAAACTTGTTTCATTTCTCATAAAATCTATTGCCAAATACCCGGATTCTGTTCATATTGCCGAAAATAATAATAATGGTAATATTATATTCGAAGTAAAGGTAAATGAAAAAGACAGGGGAAGGATAATTGGTAAAAAAGGTAAAACTATCAAAGCAATCCGCCACTTGATAAAAATCAGCGCTGCAAACAACAAAAAAAGAGCATCGGTGGAGCTCATTGAATGAGCAACAGTACTAATATAGAGCGAATATTAATAGGAATAATCAAAAAGCCTCGTGGTAAAAACGGAGAAGTTACAGTCGTACCCTTGACTCTTTATCCCGAAAGATTTCATAATCTGGATAGCGTTTATCTGGAATATAAAGATGGAAATAGGCAGGAAGTCAAAATTGAATCAGTACGATTCCATAAAGATAAAGTTATCCTGAAATTTCAAAAAATAGATACATCAAAGGAAGCATGGGAGCTCGAGAATGCAGAAATAACAATTGATCCCTCAGAAATAATCAATTTGCCCGAAGGATACTATTTTGAACATGATATCTATGAATGTGATGTTTTTGATGAAAAGGGAAATTTTTTGGGGAAAATACATTCAATAATCAAAACTCCCGGTAATGATGTATTTGTAATAAAATCTGCGAAAAAAGAACTGCTCATTCCTGCACTTGATAATTTCATAAAAAAGATAGACATTGAGAAAAAAATTATAACTGTAATCAAACCTGAGTATATCTAAAATGATTGTTCACATTGTTACAATTTTTCCAAATTCCTTTGATGGATATTTGAACCAAAGTATCCTCAAAAAAGCAATCGAGAAAAAACTTATTGAAATTGATATCATCGATTTGCGCGACTACGCTGAAGGCAAACATAGAGTAGTTGACGACTACCCTTTTGGCGGCGAAGCAGGTATGGTAATGAAACCGGAACCGATTTTCAGATGTATAGAAAAAATCAAAGAAAAAAATCCGAAAGCAAAAGTAATTTTCCTTACGCCAGATGGGAAACTCTACAATCAAGAAATAGTGAAAGAACTTTCTAAAGAGGAAGAAATCATTCTTCTTTGCGGCAGATATAAAGGAGTTGATGAAAGAGTTAGGAAATCCTTAGTGGATATGGAAATTTCCATAGGAAATTATGTAGTTTCAGGGGGTGAGCTGCCGGCAATGATTGTTGTAGATTCAGTTATGAGAATGCTGCCGGGGGCTTTGGGAAATATGGAATCTGCAGAATCTGATTCATTTTACAAAGGATTGCTTGGCGCTCCAGTATATACGCGCCCTGCAGAATTCCGAAATATGAAGGTGCCATCTATCTTGCTTTCCGGCAACCACAAAGAAATAAGAAAATGGAAAATCAAAGAATCAATAAAGAACACCCTGTTAAAAAGGCCTGAGCTCATCAATGAAGCAAATCTAAACGATGAAGAAAAAAAAATTTATGAAGATTTAAAAAATGAAGGTCTCAAAAAAAGTTGAAAAAACTCCTCCCCTTTACATTGCCCTAATCCATTATCCTGTTATAAATAAGGATAATGAAATAATTGGGACATCGATTACCAATTTGGATATACATGATCTATCAAGAACCTCAGCAACTTATGGAATAAAGAAATTCTTTATGGTCACCCCCTTCGACGAACAAAACAAACTCCTTGAAAGAATCGTTGAACATTGGACTAAAGGGAAAGGTGCAGAAAAAAATCCCCTGCGTGCAAAAGCACTTGAAACTGTAGAAGTTGTAAAAGACTTTGATGATGTTCTTGCAAATATAAAAAAAGAAGAAAAGAAAAAACCCTTGATAATTTCCACTACAGCAAGAAAAATGAAAGGCGCGCTAAGTTATAAAGAATTAAAAGAACAAATATCTCAAACATCATCACCAATACTCCTGCTGTTTGGTACCGGCTGGGGCATAGCTGGAGAAATTTTGAAAAAATCGGATATCATATTGAAACCAATAGAAGGGAAAAATGGATATAATCATCTATCTGTAAGGTGCGCATCTGCGATTATTATAGACCGGTTGTTTGGAAGCAGATAATTTTCCTCACCAAGAAATTCATTATTATCCTATCAAAATTATTCTATAAAAAAATTTCGCTAACTGCTGAACGCTTTTTGTTTGCTGTCGCAAAACGTTTTGTTCCCATCCTATTCCAATTTGTCCCTATGGATCAATCGTATGGTATCCTTCAAAAGCATTGAAATGGATATGCTTCAATCATAAGTATAGAATGGTATTTAGAATTAGGCGGCCCAATGGCATATGATCAATGGCTCAGTTCAATTCTAATTTTTTAGAATATCTTGGGAAACAGCGAATGAATCTATTTATTGACAGAGATTATAAGTCAAAGGATAATAAAGTTGAGAATTATAGAATTTAGTTAAAACTATCATAAAAGGGAGAAATCAATGAAAAGAAAAAATAGCCCTTCAGGTTTTTTGTCAAATGTGAATTTAATGGTCGATGAAGCTTTATCGGTAATGAAACTTGATAAAGGAGTTGAAGAAGCAATAAAATCCTGCAATTCAATAATTCAGGTTAAATTCCCTGTTCAAATACGCGGGAAAATACAAATATTTACAGGATGGCGCGCCGTACACAGCACACACAGATTGCCTGCAAAGGGCGGAATCCGTTATGCACCGGAAGTTGACCAAGACGAAGTGGAAGCGCTTGCAGCTTTGATGACATACAAATGCGCAATAGTAGATGTTCCCTTTGGCGGGTCAAAGGGAGGTTTGATGATAAATCCCCTTGAATATACGCGGGAAGAATTGCAGCGCATTACACGGCGCTTTGCAATGGAGCTTGCAAGAAAAGGTTTCCTAAGTCCTGCCAAGAATGTGCCTGCGCCAGATATGGGTACAGGACAAAGAGAAATGGCTTGGATTGCAGACACTTATAAGCATCTTTATCCTGAAGATATCAATTATCTGGCGGCTGTTACGGGAAAACCAATTCATCATGGAGGCATTCGAGGTAGAGTCGAAGCGACAGGAAGAGGTGTGCAGTATGCACTGAGAGAATTTTTTCGTCATAAAGGCGAAGTTAAAAAAGCAAAGCTCACTCAAAGTCTTGAAGGCAAAAAAGTT
>RFHX01000198.1 GCA_003695725.1 Candidatus Schekmanbacteria bacterium | reverse complement strand
TAAATTCAACAGAAGTCATAGCTTATTTTAGATAGAAGAACTATTTAAAATATGCTATTTTATAAATTGAAAAGAATGTCCATTAGTTTGGAGACATAGACAGCTTTATTATATTTGAGAATTTTATTTGGAGTGAGTGATGAAAAAAGATGAAAATGGACTTTACAAAATAGGCGAAGTTGCAAAAAAGCTTGGCATAAGCACCAGGACTCTACGATATTACGAAGAGCTTGGCTTGTTAAATCCGCCTTCCAAAACAAATGGGAAGGTCCGTTATTACAACAAACATACGATATTTCTTGTAAAAGCAATTCGAAAGCTTCAGAGTATGGGGCTGACTCTTGATGAGATAAAGGAGATAAGCTTTCTGTTTGAAACTGATCCAACAAGAGAAAAACCTAAAAGAAAAATGCTTGAAAAACTTTCAGAGCAGAAGGCAAAAGCTCTTGAGAAGATAAAAGAATTGAACCGTTTCGTAAGTCAGATTGATGATTTTATGTTAAAAATTGAAGCTATAACACCTCGCAATGGACCGCCTGATGGGGATATTTTAGATTTACATTGATGATTGTGAATCGACAAACAGGTTTTTAAAAACAATGAATTGAATTTTATTATTTGATGTTCACTTTTTCTTGACAAAAAATTTTTTTTAGAAAATAGTAAATATAAGTTTGAAAGCAATTTTACTTTAACTTAAATGCCAGGAGGATGAATATGGGTGATTTTAATTGGCAGGGAAACAGTAAGGCAATGTTTGACAAATCGATTGAAGGTTCACCGAAGCCCTTTCAAGAGATGACGAGAAAACGCCTTATTGAAACTCTAACCAAGAAGTGTGGAGAAGGTGGAGATGTAACAGAGGAAATCTTTTTGGAATGTGTAAAAGAAATTACACCAAAACCCTTTCTTCAGATGGCATTAAAGGCGCTCGAACCTCTGAAAAGTTCATAATTTATAGTATTGATTAAAGGGTAAATTTTGAAAAAAATTGCCTAATAATTGTAAAATAGGGCAGGAGATTAGTATAATATATCTCCTGCCTTTTTAATTTAAGGGATATTTGATGAGCCATCACGGAGTATTTGAGATAGATTTGGGTTTGAGCCGCGCATTTTATATCGATGGAATGTTTGAAAAGGTCTTGGTTGATACCGGCTTGAAGCCAATGTCGAAAGAAGTTATTGATTTTTTTGCCGCAAACAATATGCCCTTTTCAGATGAACAGCTCAATCTTTTAAGAAAGGGTTCCCGTTCAACAATAATGAAATTTTTGAAGAATAATGGCTTCAAGGTTGATGTCATAATTTGCACTCATTGTCACGGTGATCATATTGGCAATGCCGCACAACTCAAAGATGAATTAAATGTTCCATTGGCTGCACATAAAGATGATGTGCCTGTAATCGAGGGTAGGGAATTTCTGCCTAAACCTGAAATGATTCCACAGGAGTTTCATCATCATTTCGACTGTACACCATGCCAAGTTGATATAGTCCTCGAAGATGGGCAGCACTTTAATGAAGAAATAGACGTAATACATTTGGAGGGACATACAAAGGGGAGCATCTGTTTGCTTGTAAAGGATATTGTGCTTATTGCCGGGGACTGCATTTTGGGAAAAGGCGCAATGGGTGGAGAAAATAAAAAACCATTGAATCCTCCTTCAAAGGAGTTTTGTGCAGATTATGATTTGGCTTTAAAAAGTTTAAAAAAACTTATGAATTATCATTTTGAAGCAATATTCCCAAGTCATGGGGCTTCTATCAAGACTGGCGCCAAAAGAGAGTTGGAATCCCTTTTGAAAGAACTCAATCTTTAAATAATAGAGGAATACTTCTTGCTCTCTGAAAAAGTTCTTTCAAAACTATTCAGATTACCTCCTAAAGCTCCTTCTTATTTTCTTTTAAAGGGTGATGCCTCTGAGAGAAATTTTGTTCGTATCAAGTATTATGAAAAAAGTCAGATTAAGAACTCTATTCTAATGATTTATCCTAATCGTGAAGATAACAGCTTAAAGGATTATTTGGATATTCAAAGGCTTTTGAAAAATCATAAATTGCCGGTGCCGGAAGTTTTTGCTTTCAGCATCGAGGATGCTGTTGCCCTTTTGGAGGATTTAGGAGATCAAACTCTGCTGCAAGCTTTATCTCGACATCCGGAAGAGATAGATTCTTTGTATGTAGAAGCAATTGAGATATTGGCAAGAATGCAGTCCTCTCTAAATGTAGGAAAAGAAGAATCTATCGCCTTTAAAAGGAAGTTTGACACTGAAAAATACCTTTATGAACTTAATTTTTTCAGAAAAAATTATATCGAAAATCTTTTAGGCAAAAAGATACAAAAAGAGCATAGTCATATATTCGATCAAGGGTTTTACAAGATGAGCAAAATGCTTGCAGAGTATGAACCTCTCGTCTTTACACATAGGGATTATCATTCAAGAAATTTGATGGTTAAAAAGGGAAAGATTGTAATGATCGATTTTCAGGATGCAAGGTTAGGTCCTCCTCAGTATGACCTTGTTTCTCTATTGAAGGATTCATATGTCAGTTTGGAAGAGGCATTCGTTGAAAAAATGATCAATCATTATTTTATAATGAGAGAGAACTGTAATTTTCCAGTCAAGGACAAGGTCAATTTTATGAGGTTTTTTTATATATGTGCTTTGCAAAGAAACCTAAAAGCTATAGGAACATTTGCATTTCAAAAAGTTTCAAGAGGAAGAGAAGATTATTTGCAATATATAAAACCAACATTTGAATATGTTAAAAAGAATCCTCTGATAAAAGGGGACTTTGCAATTCTGTGGGAGGTGCTCTCCAAGTATCTATGATTTAAAATATAAAAATCCCCTCTTTAATAATCAAAGAGGGGATAAAGATAATTATTCAAGAAAGTTCAGCTAATTTTTTCTGCATCTTCCGTTTCGCTTCTCTTTTTTTTCTTCTTTTCTTTTCGCTTGGCTTTTCGTAGAAGCTTTTTTTCTTGATCTCGTTCAGGATATTACCCTTTTTAAACTCTCTCTTCATCTTTCCGAGAGCTTTTTCGAGATTTCCATTTACCTCAATTTTAAAAAGTACATTGCCCAAATAAATTCACCCCTTTATATGT
>RFHX01000197.1 GCA_003695725.1 Candidatus Schekmanbacteria bacterium | reverse complement strand
AGATAATTATTTTAGTGATTAATGGAAGGACTATAAAAATTTATGAAAGCAGAAAAAGTTGAAATTGAAGGTGTGTTTAAAGTTTGTCCAAAATGTGGATATAAAGATGGATTTCATATTATGCTTGAAGAGAATGGAAATAACAAATATTCGGTCAAACTTATTTGTCCGAGCTGTAGTATGATTTTCGATTTAGGAATAAAAATTGAAAGAACATAAACAAATAGAATTATAAATATTGGAGGATGAAAATGAAGGAATTTACATTAGAAGAGCTTGCCCAATATAATGGTAAAGACGGTAAAAAATGCTATGTCGCCTACAATGGGAAAGTTTATGATGTTACGGACAGCAGTTTTTGGGGAGACGGATTGCATGTTGGGATGCATAATGCGGGTGTGGACTTGACATCTGATATGGATGGTGCTCCTCATGCAGATGAAGTTTTTGAAGGATTTGAAGTTGTTGGTGTTTTGAAATAGATTTTTCACCAGAATAACAAAAAGAGACTTTGTTGTTGAGTGAGATACTGAAAATAATAAAAGAGAGAAGAAGTATACGGCGATATAAGCCCGACCCGATACCTAAGGATATTTTAGAAAAAGTTATTGAAGCTGCCTGTTGGGCTCCTTCATATATGGATTGGCAGAATTGGTATTATGTTGTTGTAGGTGGAGAGAAGAAGAAAAAGCTTTTTTCTTATCTTGAGGACTCATTCAAGAAAATTATAGAATGTCTCGAGGAAGATATTTCGGAAGGAGTCAAAAAAAGAACGAGCTTTTTTCTTGATGTTGCAAATGATGCTCCAAATATAATTGCTGTTTTTTCTGATGTTGACCTCACAACAACACCGGAAGCTCTTTTTTCTGTAGCAGCAAGTGTAGAGAATTTACTCTTGACTGCCCATTCTCTTGGTCTTGGTGCCTGCTGGGTGTCCAGTGCTTTATACATCGCTGAAGATTTGTCAGAATTTCTTGGCATTGCTGATAAAGAGTTGGTTGGTCTCATTACAATCGGTTACCCCAATGAATATCCTGAACCATCACCAAGAAAGTCCGGGCGGGTGCGCTGGGAGGGAGTTGATGGTTGAAGTTGTAACGCCTTCTAAGGATATCAATATTGTTGTAATAGATGATTCTGAAGCTTCATGTCGAAGAATTAAAGATTATTCTTCAAAAGATGGATATGATGTTTGTACATATACTGACCCTGAAAAAGCCTTAGATGCCATTTTTGAAAAAAAACCTGACCTCATAATCCTTGATGATGTGATGCCACATATAAACGGTTTTGAAATCCTCAGAATACTTAAAGGTAAAGATGAAACCAGCGCTATTCCAATAATATTTATTTCATCGTTGAGAGAAATAGATGAGAGAACAAAAGCCATAAAGTTGGGAGCTGAAGATTGCATTGTCAGACCTGTCAATGAGCGAGAATTAAGAGTCAAAGTAAGAAATTTTTTACATCTGAATAAACTTAAAAACGAAATTTTGAATAGAGAAAGACTTGCTTCAATAGGGCGGCTAGCTGGCGGTATTGCACATGAGATAAATAATCCCCTTACTGGGGTAATCACAAATCTTCAACTTTTAAAGAAGGAAATAGACCGATTCATAAAAAAGATTTTTCATTTATTGGAAGAGAAAAGTGTTGAAAATGAAGTAGTGCAAAATATGAAAAAAGAATTATTGGAGGATAATGTTATTAAGGAGAAATTGAGCAAATATATAACAACGGCTATAGATGGCGCACAACGATGTAGCAATGTAGTAAGTAATCTTCTTGAGTATTCTAAACCTGTTAGAAAAGAAAAGATAGTTGCTGTGGAGTGGAAAGATGTCATTGAGAGTGCTCTTTCTCTTTTAAAAAAGACTATTGATGATAACAACATATCAGTGAATATGAATTTTTCTGAAAAGAAACTATGCATAAAATGTTCTTTATGGGAGGCAAAACAAATTGCAATAAGCATTTTAATGAATGCAGTGCAGGCATCGTCTCAAACGAGAAAAAGGACAATAAATATTAACGAATATATTGATGGAGAATTTATAGCGCTTGAAGTTTCTGATAGCGGATATGGTATTTCAAGAGAAAAGGTAAATTCAATCTTTGATTATTTTTATACTACAAGGGCTGAAGGTGAGGGCTTTGGATTGGGACTATCTGTTGTGAATCAGATTGTAATGAAATATGGCGGCAAACTGAGTATTGAAACTTCAGAAGGGGAAGGGACAGCTATAAGAATCTATTTACCCCCTTATAAATAAGCTTGTTATTCATATTTTTGTGTTCAATAATTTCTATTGGCTTGGCAATGAGAGCTATTTCATTAATATATCTTACATATGAGAATTCTTTCATCCAATATATAGGTCAATGTTGACAAGATTCTTTTAAGATAAATTTATAGAAGCTCTTTCTAAAAAAGAGATATGAGCTCAAAAGCTTAAAAAGGGGATATCGATAAGATATCCCCTTTAATATGATTAGAAGTTTTGTTCACTCTCCCGGTCCTAAGTAATTGAGATCATCTACGGAATCCCAGCCGGCAGGAGTAAAAACATTCAATGTGCTACTGTAAACACCTGCAGGAGCACCGGATAAATTAAACCCTAAATCTGCTTCATTGTTTGATACTTGATGTATTGTTGGAGGTGGAGCACTCCATCCGAAAGGAGTGTTGATTGTCAGTTCTCCATCTGTGAGAGTTCCCGGTGGATTATAACTAACAGTAATGGTTACAACAGAAGTATTTGTCATTGTGGTGGGTGAAACATTTTCGATTTTTAGTTTGTTTTTACTTATCGTGATACCATTTTTTTTGTCAACACATAGATTGCTATCCTCTCCAGAGCCCCATATTGACAAGTCTGCCTTTCCTTTTAAAGAATCAGTATAAACACTAACAATTGCCACAATTTTATTTTTTGATGAACTTTTAACGGAGCCGGTCCCTACTGATTCACCTTCTTTGTTCTTCTTCTTTGAATGATGCGATAAGCTAATCCAATAGTAGCTGGGATTACCATAAGTTAAATTCTTGCCTTTTATCGTAACTTTAGCTTTTCCTCCTTTGCCAATCTTTTTTGGAGAGACTCTGCTGATTTTTGGTTCCTTTTTTCCTTTTTTGACTAAAAGAGCTCTCCTCTTTTTAGCTACGATACTGACACTGCTTTTGCCTTTTTCTTCATCGTAGGATGAGTTTACTAAATACATATCGTATTTACCAGTAGGAGCACATGTTGATACCGAAACGGTAGAAGTAATAGTTTTAGAAGTTGTATGGGGGTAGGCCCATATAGTTTTTTCTGTTGATGAATTCAAATCTGCGGCTTTTTTAGCAAATGCGATGTAATTCCATCCGCCAGAATCGAGGTTTCTTCCACTAACAGTAATATCAATAGAATGTCCTCGAACGACTTTGTTGGGCTTGACTTTGCTTATTATGGGTTTTGCTGCTGAATAAGACGAACAGAAAAAGATTGAAGCTGATATTACTGACAGAATAAGAAAAATTTTGAAAAGTTTTGTTTCTTTAAACATTTTTACCCTCCTTTTTACTTTTTTTATTAACGATATTCCAATTTACAATAAAGTCAAGAAAGATAATCGTAGGAATATTGAATAAATCTCTCCTAAATTTATTTTTCCAGTCACAAAAAGCCAATTGACATCCTTCCCTTTTATTCTTATACAGATGGCAAATTTAATTAGGAAATAAAAAAAATAAGGAGATATTAGATGGATTATCCATATGGAATCACACTCGAAGAGAGACAGCTTCAGATAAAACATAATATTAAAAAGTTAGGGATACCACTGAAGGAATTAAATAAAAAGGAACTTGAAGAGGAGATAAAGAGATTTTTGAAACGTAAACAATGTTTAACTCTTGCCACGATAGGTCCAGACGGCTATCCACGCACAAGCCTTCTTGATTATCAGAGTGATGGGTTGACCATTTATATGGTCAGTGAAGGAGGAGAAAAATTCAGAAATTTGGAATATTCAAACAAGGTAGCAATTTCTATTGGATTTTCTGATGGTACTGCACAGTCAGAATATGGTTTGACGATGCAGGGTGAAGCAAAAGTTTATAAAGCTCCCTCTCCAAACTATATGAAAGCTCTTTTAAAATTGCGTCCTTTCCTTGAAGAATGGGGGAAAGCTCTTCTTCCAATGGAAAATGTCGTTAAAAGAGCTTTTACAGCCCGTGCAATAGTAGTTGAACCTATTCGAATGACTTATATGAATATTCCTGATGGAGTGCCATTGATGAGTTGGGAAAAGTAATTCTTTTTTGAGTTATTTCCCTTTTTAATATGGCAACGAAAAAGTCCGCCAAAAGAGTGCTTCTTATTAATCCATGGATTTATGATTTTGCGGCTTTTGATTTTTGGCTAAAACCATTAGGGATTTTATATCTTCTATCCTTTCTTAAGCGAAATGAAATTGAGACATATTTCATAGATTGCCTCGATAGGCATGACAATGATTTGAGTTTATTGGGCGGAATTGGATTGATTAAGGATAAAAATTATGGCTGTGGTAATTTCCATAAGGAGAAAATAGAAAAGCCTGATATCTTAAAGGATGTGCCAAGGAATTATTATCGGTATGGATTGCCTCTTAAGATTGTCGAAGAAAAGATTTCGAAAATACCTGTGCCTGATTATGTGCTGATTACATCTATGATGACATATTGGTATCCTGCCATAAAAGATATTATCAAAATTGTAAGAGAATTTTTTCCAAAGACAAAAGTCATTCTTGGCGGCATCTATGCCTCCCTTTGTCCAAACCATGCTCTTGAGGAGTGCAAAGCTGATATAGTTTATAGAGGGAAGGGTTTAAAAAAAATTCTTGCGATAATTAGAGGTGAATATTTCCCATCAGTTATAGAAAATGATAGTGATTTTAATTTTGAAGAGTTGCCATATCCTGATTATGGGCATTATTCCTCTCTTGATTATTTTTGCATTCTAACATCATTTGGATGTCCGTTTAGATGCACTTATTGTGCTTCTCATATTCTATATAGCGATTTTTACCAGAGGAGAGTAGATGATGTCATTGAAGAGATTTTATATCAGATAAACAGAGGCGATTATAAAAATCTTGCATTTTATGATGATGCATTGCTTGTTAATGCAAATAAACATTTTGAGAAAATTTTGGACGAGTTAATAAAAAGGAAGATTAGCTTATACCTTCATTCTCCAAATGGATTACATCCAAAGTTTATTGATTATTCATTGGCAATTAAGATGAAGATGGCAGGTTTTAAGACAATTAGGATTGCCCTTGAAACAATAAATCCTAAACGCCAATATGATACAGGAGGTAAGGTTTGGAATGAAGATTATGTCAAGGCAATGGACGCATTACAAAGAGCAGGATTCAGTGAGGAAGAAATAGGCACTTATCTTTTTTTTGGGTTTCCGGGACAAGATTTAGAAGAAGTTGTTGAAGGAATCAAGTTCATTAAAGATCAAGGATCACAAGTTAATTTGGTTGAGTATTCTCCCATACCGGGCACTAAAATGTGGATGGAATTGATAGATAAAGAAATCATTCCTAACAATTTGGACCCGCTTCTTCAGAATAATTCCGTGTTTTTCAGGAAATATTCTGGTATATCAGAAGATGAGCTTCAATATCTTAAAAGTCTTATTCATTGAAAAGTTATAAAAATAAATGCTTGAGAGAAAAATAAATTTTAAAGATACGGTTTTATCTTCCTTAGAATCAGCTGACTCACTTTATAAAATAGAAGTATCAAGTGATGATTTGTCTAAGAAAATCTTTTTGGTTGATGTTCGTTT
>RFHX01000196.1 GCA_003695725.1 Candidatus Schekmanbacteria bacterium | reverse complement strand
TCCCAACAAACTGCTTCCAGCAACTAAACCCTTTTGCCCCCTTCTCTGACCCTGTCTCATCAACATACCTATAAAACTCAACCTTTGAAAATAATTGTAGAATCTGACTAAAAATATTGCTAAATTTACTCATGGAAGCCTCCTCTCAGGTTTGGTTTTTTTCAAAAAATTATTTTACCCGATGAGGCTTCCTCTTAAAAATCTTATTTTGGACAGATGGGATTCATTACAATATTCAATATTTTCTTGACTTTTATTGGAAAATAAATATTAATCTACTCTCTCTGAATGATAGAGTTTGGTTTTAGCGGCGAAAAACGATCAATAGGTTCAGCTGAAAATCGGATAGTTTAGCATAATGGGAGGAAGATATAGTGTATGCTGTAGTGCAAACAGGGGGTAAACAATATACTGTTTCTCCCGGAGATTTAATAAAGGTAGAAAAGATTGAGGGAAAGCCCGGAGATACAATCGTCTTGAATGAAGTCCTTTTTGTCAGTGATGGTAAAGAGACAAAGATAGGCAACCCTTTTGTGGAGAATGCAAGTGTAAATGCTGAACTCGTGGAAACTGTAAAAGATAAAAAAGTAATTGTCTTTAAGTTTAAAAGACGAAAAAATTATCGCAGAAAAAAGGGACACAGACAAATAGTTTCTTTGCTAAAAATAAAAGAGATTAATTCATAAGAGTAGATTTAAAGGAGAAGATAAATTGGCACATAAAAAAGCTGGTGGAAGTTCAAGTAATGGCCGCGACAGTGCAGGAAAACGTCTTGGTGTGAAGCGCTTTAGTGGTCAAAGTGTCAATTGCGGCACAATCCTTGTGAGGCAGAGAGGAACGAAGATTTTACCTGGCAAAAATGTAGGAAGAGGCAAAGACGATACTCTTTTCGCATTGGTAGCAGGGAAGGTTGCCTTGGAATGGGTATCAAAAGGCAAAAAAAGAATTAGCGTTTATCCTACCGAAAACTAATATTATAAAACTGCGCGCCACTCAGTGTTTATTGATGAAGCAACTGTCTATGTCAAAGCCGGAGACGGCGGAAATGGATGTGTAAGTTTCAGACGCGAAAAATTTGTTCCCTTTGGGGGACCTGATGGCGGAGATGGCGGAAAAGGCGGTGATGTAATATTCAGGGCATCTTCAAGGAAGTCTACGCTGATAGACTTCAAATATAAACCCCACATAAAAGCTGCCCGTGGTGTACATGGAAAAGGTTCAGGACTTCATGGAAAAAATGGAGAAGATAAGATTGTTTTAGTGCCTGTAGGTACGCTTATCTATGACAAAGAAGATTCATCGCTGATTGCTGATCTTGATTGTGAAGGTGCTGAATGTGTTGTTGCAAAGGGGGGTAGAGGAGGCAGAGGGAATGCCCGTTTCAAATCTTCGACAAATCAGGCGCCAAGAACCTTTGAAGAAGGTGAAAAAGGTGAAGAACGAACTCTGCGCCTTGAATTGAAATTAATGGCAGATGTTGGTTTGGTGGGATTTCCAAATGCAGGAAAATCCACTTTGATTTCAGTTGTATCGAATGCCCATCCTAAGGTTGGAGATTATCCATTTACAACACTTGAACCATCTCTTGGTGTAATAAAAGTTGATGAAGAGAATAGCTTTGTTATAGCTGACATTCCCGGACTGATAGAAGGTGCTCATAAGGGGTCAGGTTTAGGTTTGAGGTTTTTGAAGCATATTGAACGAACAGGTGTTATACTGTATTTGATCGATTATTTAGGATTTAAAGAAAAAAGTCCCATTGAGATTTTTGCGACCTTGAAAGCTGAGCTATACCAATACAATCCTGAACTTTTGAATAAAAAGCAAATTATAGCTCTGAACAAGATTGACCTTGAAAGTGATGAGAGTAAGATAAAAAAGGTTGAGGATGAAATTAGACAAAAAAGCGACCTTGAAGTGTACTCGATTTCGGCAATAAGGAAAAAAGGGCTTAAGAAACTAATATGGCGTCTAAATGAGTTGATTCTCAAAAGCAGGGAAGAAAAGAATGAGAATTGAAAATTTTGATAGACAGAGTTTTTTGTCATCTATTAAGCGTTTTGTCGTCAAGGTTGGTAGTGCTGTTTTGTCTGATGAGAAATATGGGATAAATTCAAGAAGAATAAATGCAATAGTCAGACAATTGGCTGAATTGAACAACAGATATGATTTCATTTTTGTAACATCAGGTGCTATAGCTGCAGGTAAAAGTTATCTTGGAATAAGAGGGAAAATTTCTTCACTCAAAGAAAAACAAGCTGCTGCAGCAGTGGGGCAAAGCAAATTGATGCAGTTTTATGAAAAGGCTTTTGCACGATATGGGATGAAAGTTGGACAGATACTTTTGACCCACGAAGACTTGACATCGAGAAAGCGCTATTTAAACGCCGTGAATACTATTCGCACACTTATGAATTATGGAGTTGTGCCAATCATAAATGAAAATGATACAGTTTCTGTAGATGAGATCAGATTTGGAGATAATGATTTTTTAGCAGCATCTCTTGCGAATATGATTGAAGCCAACCTGTTAGTACTCCTTACTGATGTTGACGGTATAGAAAATAGAAATTCAAAGGGAGTTTCATCTATTGTTCCTCTCGTTGACAGGTTTGACAAATCCATCTTTACTATGCTTGATACAACGACAAGCCTCCTTGGAAGCGGAGGTATGACAGCCAAAGTGCAGTCGGCAAAAAAAGCAGCGCTGTCGGGTGTGGCTACCTTGATAGCAAGCGGGAAAAGGAGAAGTATCCTATTAGATTTTTTTGCGGGCAAGGAATGCGGCACGCTTTTTCTTCCTAAGATTGAGAGAATAACACGAAGGAAACATTGGATAGGATTTACTATGAAAGCTAAAGGCAAAATAATCGTTGACAAAGGCGCACAGGAAGCACTTGAAAAAAAGGGTAAGAGTCTCCTTGCAACAGGCATAAAGAAGATTGAAGGCAAATTTTCAGAGGGTGATTCAGTAGAGATTTCCTCTGAAAATGGAGAAATCTTTGCGCGAGGACTTGTCAATTATTCCTTTTCAGAGCTTGAAAAGATCAAAGGGAAAAAGTCACCAGAGATAAAAAAGATTCTTGGCAGAGACAATGTTGATGAAGTTATCCATAGGGATAATCTTGTAATAATAGAATAAATTGAATTGGAAAATAAAAAATTCTTAAAGCAGGGGGATAAGTTGAATGTCTATTGAAAAAGAACTTGAAAAAAACGGAAAACTTGCGAGAGAAGCAGGCAGGAAGCTTTCTGTTTTGTCAACTGAAGTCAAGAATAGAGCCCTTCTTGAAATGGCAAAGGGGCTTGAGACAAATTATCAAAAGATCATCAAGGCAAATAAGGAAGATTTGAAAAATGCCAAGAAAAATAATCTTACATCGGCAATGATTGACAGGTTGAAATTGGATAAGAAGCGGATAGAAAAACTTGCCCAAAGCGTAAGGAATGTTGCATCCCTGCCTGACCCTTGTGGTGAAATCGTAAAAATGTGGAAGAGACCTAATGGTCTTCTTGTAGGAAGAATGCGGGTGCCTGTGGGAGTCATTGGAATAATTTACGAATCAAGGCCCGGAGTTACAGCAGAGGCGGTTTCATTGTGCATAAAATCGGGAAATGCAATAATTTTAAGGGGAGGAAGTGAAGCTTTCAATTCCAATTGTGCAATTGCGAATATTTTGGCAAAGGCATCGAGAAAATGCAAAATACCTAAAGGGGCAATACAAATAATAAATACAATAGATAGGAGAGCAGTATTTGAAATGTTAAAACTCGACAAATATATCGATATGATAATACCAAGAGGTGGTGAAGGACTAATAAATTTCGTTAAAGATAATTCAAGGATACCGGTAATATGCCATGATAAGGGATTGTGCACCACATATGTCGACTCCTATGCTGATTTGGATATGGCTGTGAATGTTTCATTCAATGCAAAAGTCCAGCGCCCCGGTGTCTGTAATGCTATGGAAACTCTCTTGGTCCATAAGGATATTGCGAAAAAGTTTTTGCCTCTAATAGCCAAAAAATTTCAAAATGCAGGCGTTGAAATGAGGGGATGCAATAGGACAAAAAAAATTCTCCCAAAAATAAAAAGTGCAGTGGAAGAAGATTTCAACAGAGAATTTCTTGAACTAAAATTGGCTGTAAAGATTGTTGATTCACTCGATGAGGCAATCGAGCATATAAATACATACAGCTCACATCATTCTGATGCCATTATTACGGAAAACTACTCTAATGCTCAGCGATTTATAAGAGAAATCGATTCTTCATCGGTTTTTGTGAATGCTTCGACACGCTTTGCTGATGGCGGAGAATATGGACTCGGAGCCGAAATGGGCATAAGTACACAAAAACTGCACTGCAGAGGACCAATGGGACTCGAAGAGTTGACTACGACAAAATTTATAGTATATGGGGAAGGGCAGGTAAGAAATTAAAGAGAATCGGTCTATATCATTGAGATGGGTATAAAAGACAATATAAAGTTGAATTCATAGAATGGAAGATAAAGGTCGCATTGGAATCTTAGGAGGCACATTCAATCCTATCCATATAGGGCATTTAAGGATTGCAGAAGAAGTAAGAGAGAAAATGAACTTGAAGGAGGTTGTTTTCGTCCCTTCCTATATTCCTCCGCACAAAGATGAAAGGGAGATAGCGCCTCCTCATTATCGGGCTGAAATGGTGAAGATTGCAATTCAAGACAATCCTTTTTTTAAAATTTCCACCATCGAAATAGATAGGGGAGGTAAATCTTACACAATCGATACGGTAGAAGAATTTAAGAAAAAATATGATGAAGATATTTATTTGATATCAGGCATCGATACATTTGAAGAATTTTCAACTTGGCACAGAGTGGACAATCTTCTGCGTGCCTGCAATTTTATAGTTACATCAAGGCCGGGATATAAAGAAGACAAACTTGAAGATACATTATATAAAACAATTACATCTGATTATCCGGATATAAAATTTAAAAAGGAAAAGAGCAAGGGGAATCTTACAATATATGGGATTGAAACAAGCAATTACAAACTCTATTTATTTTCGTCGATTCTTCTCGATATTTCTGCAAGCAAGATAAGAAGGTGTTTGAAGGAAGGGTCGTCAATAAAATATTTAGTTCCTCACGAAGTTGAGAAATTTTTGATTGAGAAGAAAATATATATATAAGGAGGGAAACTTTTTGGGAAAAGAGCCTGTAAAAAAGATTAAAAAGAAAAGAAGCGAAAGCTTGACTTCAAAACAGATTGTCCTAAAGGCGGCTGAATTTGCCCTTGAAAAAAAGGCGCTTGACCCGGTGCTTTATGATGTAAGAAAAATAACGAGCATTGCCGACTATTTTTTTATTTGCCATGGCTCTTCAGATAAAAATGTAAAGAGCATTGCTGAAAATATTGTTGAAGAATTTAAGAAAAGAGGCATCTATGCTATTTCTGTTGATGGTTTTCTTCTCTGTCAATGGATTGTCATCGATTATGGAGATGTTGTAATACATATTTTCCAGAAAGAAACACGAGATTACTACAACCTTGAAGGAATTTGGGGAGATGCTAAGACTCTGAAAATTCCTGCTTGATTGAATATTTCCAGCCAAAGATTAAATTTCTTGAGAAAGCATAACAATTACTGCTCACATTGATATACACTCATAAAAATCCGATATTGCACTGCCTTTTTACTCCATATATGTTAGTATCGATTTTTGGAATTTTTTATAAAATTGGGTCAAATGGAAATTCAAAATCCGCTGATATTTGGAATCATCATATCTTACATCTTTCTTATAACTCTTATTGGCTCCCTCTTTTACAAAAAAAGTACAACTTCTGAAGGATGGGCAATTGGCAGCAGCAGTCTCGGAATAATCTTTGCTGCCGCAGGTGTTGCAGGAATAAGGATAGGTGGGGTGGCAACATATGGGGTGGCAGGAGATGTTATCACCGGAGGAGTATGGAATATGTGGTATGGCTTATCACATATTCTTGCAATGCTTTTCTTTGCTCTTTTTTTTGCAAAAATCTTCAGACGCCTACAATTATTTTCCTCTCCTCAAATTTTCAATGTCCGCTTCAATAGGAAAAAATGTCAAATATTGGGCAGTTTATGTGTGCAAACAGAACTTTTTATCGTGATGGTCATAGAAATTTATCTTACCGGAAAAATCTTGAATGCCGTTACTACAATTCCTTTAAATATTTCCATCTTTATTGCAGCCACGATTTTTATTTTTTATGTTTCCATCGGAGGGATATGGGGGTCGGCTGTCACTAACCTAATTCATGTTATTGTGATCTATTTTGGGCTGACAGCAGTAGCGATTTTTGGATTACAATATGCAGGAGGTTGGGACAAAATAGTTTCAAAAGTTGATTATGTGGTTCCATTGATTAGTAATGGAGAAATTTCTGTTGATAAATGGTGGAGTCCCATTGGAGGCGGAATTTTTCCCCTCCTTGCAATGCAGTTGTCAGCAATAATTCATACACCTGCTGTATCAGCTTATGTGAACTTTGCATCTGCTGGAAAAGATGAAAAAACTTCATTCAATACATTTATTATAGCAGGAATAATAAGCGCATTTGTGCCTATTATAGCAGGGATTATCGGTATAGAAACTCTTGCTGTCTTTGGAACAAGCGCAGTTTCAAAAAGCTATTACTCGATTACCAAACTTGCAATGTGCGTAAATCCTCTAATTGGCGGGATTGCACTTGCAGCTGTGACTGCGGCAATTATATCTTCGGCTGCCCCTATCCTTTTAAGCTGTTCAACGATGATAGTCGAAGATTGGGTTTGTAGTGTCACGAATCTTACACCTCGAGGTAAAATAATTGGGTTTAGAGCAACAACCGTCCTTTATGGCTATACTGCGGCAATTACAGCTATGTTATTTCCTGTTGCATCCGTCCTTAAACTTCTCCTTTTTGCCTTCGCTGTTGTTGTGCCTCCTGCTACTGCTATTGCTTATATCATCTACTATAGAGCAACTACGGAATATGCCGTTTTTTGGGGAATGCTGATAGGATATTCAGGCGGACTTTTATGGTATCTATTTGGCAATACGGATAAAATAGATCCAGTCTTTATTTGTCTCTTTTCACCACTGATATTAATTCCAATTTTATCAAGAGTTACTGCATATGATTATGATGAAGCAAAAAAATTTTATGAAAGATTATAAGAAGTCTTGCCATAAGATTATAAATTAAATAAAATAAAACCAGATCGAGGAGATTTAAAATGGCTGAAAATGAAACAACAAAGAACAGTTCAGAAAGTTTCTTTTCGAAATACAAAGGAGAAATTCTTTTGACAATCCTAATTATTTATGTCGCCTTACTTGCATTGGGTACAATAGGCGAGCTTTTCGATATTGAGTGGATTTTGAACCTCCCTATTTTTAAATAATTTTTTTATAATATTTATGG
>RFHX01000195.1 GCA_003695725.1 Candidatus Schekmanbacteria bacterium | reverse complement strand
AGATAATTTTTTTTTTTTTTTTAAGCATTTTTACCAATTTTAATCTATACAGAAATAAAACAGCTTCTGTAATATGAGAGTCATGGTGGCGCAAAAAAGAAAGGACTCGGAGAAGAGTGACACGGTGATACGGCGAGAAAAAATAATTAATAGAGACCGTTGCTGACAGGCGTAGAGGCCTGTGCTCTACATAAATACGCGATAAACGATGCAAAGCATGAATTTTCTTATTCGAGGTAAGGCAAAGCTTTGACGAGTTTTGAAAATTCAAGGGAACTTTTTTTTAAAGGGATTAAAAACTTCAATTCAGCCCTGTGGACAAGATATACGAATTACATTTCGACAATGAGGCTAACCCCCATCCCTCCCCCAATACACAGCCCTGCAAGGCCGAGGGAGGAACCGCGTTTTTTCATCTCGTGCAGAAGCGTAACAAAGATTCGTGCACCACTAGCTCCGATTGGATGCCCTATTGCAATGGCGCCTCCATTGACATTGACCTTTGATGTATCAGCTTTCAATTCGCGAAGCACGGCGATTGACTGTGCTGCAAATGCCTCATTCAGCTCGATCAAATCCATATCTGAAATCTTTAATCCTGCTTTATCGAGCGCTTTTTGGCTTGAATAAAGAGGACCCATTCCCATCATATCAGGTTCAACTCCTGCAATAGCATAGGACCTTACCTTTGCTAAAGGCGTAATACCAAGCTCATTTGCCTTCTCTTCTGACATAACAACAACAGCCGCCGCGCCATCATTTATTCCGGATGCATTTCCCGCTGTAATAGTTCCGTCTTTTTTGAATGCAGGCCTTAATTTAGACAACATCTCTTTTGTGCATCCGAATCTTGGAAACTCATCCTGTTTGAATATAACCGGATCACCTTTTCTTTTGGGAACCTCTACAGGAACTATCTCATCATCAAATTTACCGTTTTTGATTGCCTCTTCTGCCTTGTTTTGGCTGTTGACTGCAAATTCATCCTGTTCTTCTCTTGTTATATTGTATTTTTCAGCAATTTTTTCTGTGAGAAGTCCCATATGAATATTGGAAAAGGCGCATGTTAGTCCGTCTTTTATCATTAAATCTATGGCTTGGACATCTCCCATCCGTGCGCCCCATCTTTGCGCAGGCAATGCATAAGGCGCCTGGCTCATATTTTCTGTTCCTCCAGCAACTATGACATCTGCGTCACCTGCACGGATTTCCTGTGCCGCCAGCATTATTGAGCGAAGTCCCGAACCGCACATTTTATTTAGAGTAAAAGCAGGCACTTCTACAGGTATTCCTGCTTTGACAGAAATCTGCCTTGCAACACTTTGCCCAAGATTTGCCTGAAGTACACAGCCAAAGATTAGTTCGTCTATATCAGATGGTTCAATTCCAGCTCTCTTTATGGCTTCTTTTGCTGCAATTGTCCCAATTTCTGCCGCAGGAACATCCTTCAAAGTTCCCCCATAACTGCCTACAGCAGTTCTGCATGCGCTTGCTATTACCACATTTTTCATCTTTACTTTTCTCCTTATAAAAAAATTAATGATATTTCTGATTTGCTTTTGGATTTATTTCTCTTTAAAACAAAATAAGGTCTTTTGTCAATGAAGGAGGGCAGAGCTTTTCTTGTTGCATATATTTCTTGTTTACTGATAGTTTGGTTGATAGAGCCAAAGTAAAAATAGTTATGCAGAAAAAAGATAGTCTTTTAAAGCCCTATAAACTTTCTTTTAAAAAGATTGATTTTTTAAAATCTCTTTTTTGTATTATTAGAGCATTCAAAAAGACTTTTACTGTAGAACCGGGACTCTATTTTTTGGGAGAAGAATATGACAAATCTACTCCTCTGCTTGTAACATGCAATTATCATCTTACAGTTTATCTTCTCTGGTCTTATTTAAAATCTATTCCCTTGCGAATACTTGTTATCGATACTGATGGGATAAATGTATGGTGTTCAAGTGCGGAAGGAAAATTCTGTGCTGAAGAAATCATAAATCAGCTTCTTAAATATGAAAAAAACATTTTAACGGATAAAGAAAAAATCGAAATGGTGCTTCCTAAACTTTCCCTTTCAGGAGTATCTATAAAGAAATTGAAGGCAAACAATATAATTCCTTTGATTGGGCCGATATATGCATCGAAAATACCATCCTATCTTTCAAAAAGACCTCTTGAAGATTGCACGGAAGACAAGTTTGAATTTTCATTTAAAGACAGATTGTTTACTATGCCGGCGTCAATGATTCAATTCACAAAATATATGGTTTTTGCCGCAATTCTTCTTTTTATATGGGATTATTTTACGAATACAAAGATATACTGGCAAACAATTCCAATTGGGCTGATTTTTTCATTTCTTTATATAGTGCTTTTCCCTTTTTTGCCGACAAAAACCTTTTCAGTTAAGGGGCTGTTTCTCTTTGGTGCAATATCATTTGTTTATTTTCTTCATACATTTGTCTTTATGGGAAGCAAAATAAACATCTATGAAATCCTTTTTTACTTTTTTTTCACTGCGGGAACATCAGTTTTTTTCTCGCTCTATTATACAGGCAACAGTGGTGTCAGTAATTATTCGCTTGTCAAAAAGGAAATAAAAAACTTTCTTCCTTTAAGTTTTATTTTTTATTTAATATCGTCTATTATAGTCATAATTAAGGGACTGCAATTATGATTTCGTTCATCGATGAAAAATGTACGGGATGCAAAATATGTGTAAAGGTTTGCCCACAGGCAGTTATAGCTATGATTGATGGGAAAGCTCAATTGACAGATTATCAATCCTGTATGGAGTGCGGTGCCTGTGAGCTCAACTGTGAATTCAATGCAGTCAGAGTAACAAAAGGTACTGGATGTCTTATAGCTATAATCAAGGAAGATATACTGAAGATTGCTCCCAAAAATACGGGCTGTAGTTGTAGTTGATGAGAGGAGGTCAAGACACTAAGTGAAGGATTTGCGTGAAGTTCATTCGATATCCTTTAATGATATAAAGAATAAAATATCACTTTCAGAAGTTTCTATGAAATACCCTCTTCCATGGCGTCCTATTCGCGCATTAGGAATGATAAGATTCACTGGAAGGTCATATACAAGTGAAAGATTCCATAGAATTTTAATAATGAAGACAAAGATGTTTCGAGGTGAAGTTTGTACTGTTTTTATCTGTCCCAAACCGGAATATAGAATGCCTATTTTCGAATCGGAAACAATGTTTTTCGGGAGAAAGACCATCTTTTTTATGGATGTAATGCAGACTTGGTCCTATGATTTGGAAAAATTCAGCGGTTATGACAACCTGTTAAAAATTCGAAGCAAATATTCTAATGAGCTTGCAGACGTGATTAAACCGAAAGGTAAAATAGCAGAAATCTTTTCTCCATCACTCTGTTATGCAAATATTAGGAGAGAGTCGGAGTTAAAAATTCTCGATCTTCACAAGGAATATCTTGATGTTTATATCGAGAGCGTCTCGAGCGCAGAAAAGCTTAGGGACGAAACCCTTATTTTAAAGGCTGAGAAGGACTTTGAAAATTTCATAAAATTTACGACTGATAATGATCCTGCTATGAAGATTCTTTATAAACTTTATGGTGAAAAGGAAGGGCGTAAAAGGTCCTATGATCTTTTTTATGGGAAGTGAAAGATAAAATGAATAGGAGTCGAAAATGTCTCTACCAAAATGTGCCTTGACTTGCGGAAATAAAAAGCTCACACAGGGATGTTTCAGGGGAAACGGTAAATTTCCGAAGGATTGTCCTACCTGCACAGAAAATGAAATTCTTGATTCAACTCTTTCTAAATATACTTCAAACAAAAAAATAAAGAAGATATTCAATGCCGCTGCAAAAGTTGAAAGTGCGGGATACTGTAAATGGACTCGTGTACAGGAAGCGTTAGAATTTGCAAAAATTTACGAAGCTAAACGAATAGGGATTGCTTCCTGTGTGGGGTTGATGGAGGAATCGCTTCTGCTTGAAAAACTATTCGAAAATCATGGATTCGAAGTTCTAAGCGCCTGCTGTAAAGCAGGAGCATTCGATAAAACAAAAGCCCGCATTCCCGAAGAAGACAAGATTCGTCCCGGAAATTTCGAAGCAATCTGTAATCCTATAGCCCAGGCGGAATTTTGCAACAAATACAAGACCGACCTCAACTTTATTATGGGGCTTTGTATAGGGCACGATGCGCTCTTCACTATGCATTCCAAAGCGCCTTCATCCACAATTGTAGTAAAGGACAGAGTTACAGGGCATAATCCAGCAGCGGTTTTCCACACTGCAAATACATATTATAAAAGTCTTTTTGGTAAATGAAAGAAGGGAAAAACCGCTATTTGACTTTGACTTTCTTCGAAACCTTGATGTTGTTTGTGTCATCCGATTCTTCAACTTGTTTGGAGCTGTCGCAGAATGCTTTTATATAGTATTTGCCTCTTCTCTGTCGTTGCGGGACTTTCCACCGGAATAAAACTGCGTTTTTCTTCCCCCGAACCAATGCTTTAATACGGCTTTTTCTGATAAGTGTATCTCCTTCAAATATTTTTTTCTTATTCTTTGAAAGATAAAAACTTATTTTGGAATTGTTGCTATTGGCATTGCCTATGTTTTTAACTATTGCCTTTATTTTTGCTTTTTTCCCTCTTTTGAAGGATTTTGCAATCTTTAATGATTTGACTATTAGATCAGGTAGTTTTTCATTTGAAGCCATTTCCCTTTTCAATATTTCAATTCCTGTTTTCCCTTCAGCTATAAATATTAACTCGCCTGAGACAAAAACATCCTGCGCACTTCCTGCAGTATCATAAACACTTCCAACTAACGAAGGATTGGAAGTTGCAGGTTTGCTTACATCGAGAATGAAGAATCCGTCATCACCGCCTGCTATATATGCCTCATCAGAATTTAAAAAAAGCCCGTAGTAATAGCCAGCCTGAAAATGATAAGAGCGCCTAATCACAGGATTTGAGATGTCAGTTACATCTATAATTATAAGCCCTGCGCCCCAGTCTGCCAGATAGGCATAGTTGCCTGAAACCACTACATCACGGGCGGGATTTGAGACAGTATCATAGGTTGCTACAAGTGTTGGAGAAACAGGATTACTCACATCGACTATCTGCATTCCTCTCTCATCATCGGCGAGATAAACGGTGTCTGTAATGAGGAACATATCAAGGGAAAAATCATTTAAAGAAGGAGTTGTATCAATTGAACCAACAAGCTGAGGAGACGAAGGGTTGCTTATGTCGATTATTGCAAGGTTTGGCTCATTGAACTCTCCCATCAGCGCAACATAGGCGTATTTGCCCGCAACCTCTATAGAGGATGCTTCCGGTCCGGTACTTTGTGCCTGATTTCCCAGTGATTTCCAAATGTCAAAAGAGCCGATATTCGTGGGAGATGAAGGATTGGATACATCCACTATCTGAAGACCACCAATCTGTTCTGCAATATACGCAACTGTGCCGGAAATAGCAACATCGAGTGTCTTCCCATTATAGATGTCCGAATTGTTTTCATAAGTCGCAAGCAGTGTTGGGGATACGGGATTGCTCACATCGATAATCTGAAGTCCTTCGCTTCCGTCACAGACATAGGCAATATCATTTTTCACTAAAATATCGTAAACATCGCCGGGAGTATCATATGAAGAAAGAAGGGTCAATTCTTGAGCATATGAGAGAGGCAGAAAGACAAAAAGACTGACAAAAAAGAGAAATAGTTTCTTTGAAGAATTGATAACATTGCTCCTTTAAAGGTGATTAAAAAAGATTTTATCTTTACTCAAAAGTACAGTATTCTACTCGAAAACGCAATGACTCTGTTGCAACAGTTCCATTTCGGGAATCCACTGCCGCGCTTTCATAGGATACCGGAATTATATTGTGAGCATAAATTGTCCGCTTTGTCATGCCAGCCCTGTCATGATAACTAAGTGTTGCGTTTATTCCAGAAGGAGAACCCTCTGCACCGGTCGTACCTTTTGCAAAATTCTCGAATAATGTTCTGAGTAATGTATCGCCCTTTATTATGTGTTTTTTGACTTCCCACTCACCATAATCAACTTGTATAATTGTAAACCATTTATGATTATCAATTTTTTTGTTTACCTTCGCTCTTGACAATTTGAATGATACTCTGCCGGGAATTACTTCAAGTACAGATAATTCCTGACCATTAATTTCAAATCCAAAGGTATCTGATGTAAGTATCAAATCAATAGGATCTGCCCCTTGTAGGATATTATAATTTCCGATACTCTTATTCTTTGTGGGGATACTCCCGGCAACTTCTTCAACTATCATAGGTTTGAAAACAAATTCCTCTTCGAGAAGTGATGAGTCACCAGCTCTAACTGATGGGGGAGTATAGGAAAGAGGAATACACTCTTTGAAATGAATTGTTCTTAATGTGGTGCGACTCGAATCTTGAAGTGTTAAAGTGCTATTCCACCTAGTTCCCTGACTGCGTGCCCAATCATTTAATATTGAGAGAAGATCAGTTCGGTATTCCATTGGGAGCATTGGTCCTTCGATCGTCACTGGACCGAAAAATACATCACCCGGCTTTTTCATTTTTTTTATCTTTTTCCAGAGATTCTTTTTATTGCTCAAGTGCAAAATTGCTGCCCCTCCATCAATGGAATACCAGTTTTTACCGGGTTCAGCCCCTGCACCATCCTTTAAGTCAAATTCGAAAGTGGAAACATCTTGTACACCTACATTATCTTCAATAGCAGATAGTTGGTAAGAAGAGAGTAGTAAGAATGAAGTAAGAGCTAAAAAAAAAAAAAAAAAAAATGTTTTTTT
>RFHX01000194.1 GCA_003695725.1 Candidatus Schekmanbacteria bacterium | reverse complement strand
ATGGAGCAATAACCTTGGAGGCGGGTGAGAATATAGAGATTAAAACCGAAACAAATAAAAATAAAATTACCATCTCATCAAAATCAAAAGGCGGAATTGCCTGTTATACAGGTGTTGTAATTTTCAGGAATATAAAGGATAATACAGTATACTCCTCAAACTTTATAGAACTCCCTCCTGGGAGACTATATTCAATAATGTTGGGAGTTGAGGTTATACTTGGTCTAGAGAAAATTGTTATAAGACAGGGAGATTTGCCAAGAATTGAATTGCGGTCACATTTTTATATAGTTTATGGAAAGAGTCGATTTACAGTTTTACTAAAGACAACATATAAACTTAAGTTACTGAGGGTGCGCTGGTGGGCAATAGAAACTACCAGGGAATTAGAGCCAGTAGAGGTCGATAGGCCGAAGATAGATTCACATTTTTTACTTACTAAAATAGCACTTAATCCAGATATAACTCTAAGTAGTCTTTCAAAGGAAACAGGCTTTAAAACAGATGAAATTGATAGAGAACTGGAAGCACTAATTGAGGCAGGGCATCTTAAGGTCACAGGAAGCGGTGTAAATAGAAAATATAGAGTAGTATCAGAATAATTAAATTTATTGCAGGAGGATTCAAATGTTTGAAAACAAGAAAATAGGGCTTGGTTGGCTCCCTGATTACCCTGACTTCAGAGATTACACTGAAGATGTTCCACAGGTTAAGGAGATGATTGAAAAAATAAAAGTTCCTTCTAAAGAAGCCAAAACACTCAAACTTCCCTCAAGTGTTGATCTCCGACAGTGGTGTTCACCTGTAGAGGATCAGGAAAGTCTTGGTTCATGTACAGCCCATGCTGGTGTGGGTATAGTGGAGTATTTTGAGAGAAGGGCATTTGGAAAATATATTGATGCTTCAAGATTGTTTTTATACAAAACTACAAGAAATCTCCTCAAGTGGACGGGTGATACAGGTGCTTTTTTGAGGACAACTATGGGGGCACTTGTCCTCTTTGGAGTCCCACCAGAAGAATACTGGCCTTACAATATTGCTGATTTTGATAAGGAACCCCCTGCCTTTTGCTATGCCTTTGCTCAACAATATCAGGCTATAAGATACTTTCGCCATGACCCACCAGGAACAGATGCCTGTACATTGATGAACAGGATAAAACTCTTCCTTGCTTTTGGAATTCCTGCAATGTTCGGTTTTACTGTTTATAGTTCCATATACCAGGCAAACAATGATGGCTTGATCCCGTATCCCTGTCATGGTGAGAGGATTTTAGGGGGCCATGCAGTGGTTGCAGTGGGTTATGATGATAATCTGGAGATCAAAAATAAAAATTGCAATGAAAAAACAAAGGGTGCATATTTAATAAGAAACTCCTGGGGGACTAACTGGGGAAACAGTGGATATGGCTGGCTTCCCTATCAATATGTACTGAGCGGATTAGCAAGAGACTGGTGGTCACTAATAAAGAACGAATGGGTTGATACAGGTAAGTTTGGATTGTGACAGTGAACTTAAGAAGGAGTAAGTTATGAGAGAAGTCAAAGCAAGAATAAGCAAAAAAGACTCAAATAAAGTTACCTGTAGATCAAATAAAAGACTGCATGGCTCTACTGGTTTATATTCTAATCCCTTACACACGATACACCAGACTCTTGGCAATCAGGCAGTTCAGAAATTATATAGAAAAGTATCATCTCAGACAAATTGTAGCCAAGCAGCAGGACACGTCATATTTAGATTAACTCGATCAGGTATTATAAGTGGAGTCACTTACTTTAGGGGAGGAGCAGCAGTTGACATTTTCAATGATAGTAATATTACCCAAACCATTAACATTGTACCTTCTTATCTTGTCAGCAGCGCTCATTTCTCTATAAATCCTGGTGGTAAAGTGATCTTTTGGGTTAGGCATGTAAAATCTGTTGAAGGTGGAAGCATCGTGGCAAATCCCGGTCCATCACAAACAGTTCATGATTTTGTGGTATGTCTTTAGAAGAAGGTGAATATGCCAATAGTGATTGATAAAAGAACAAATCCATATAACAATATCCAAAAAGAGCTCTCATCAGGCCTTCTTTACACCCATATCCGCATAAATGACAACACAAAGAAAGTCCTTGAGTCCACTTCATTCCTCTATGCACTCATAGAATTGCTTAATGAGAAAGGACTGCTATCAATTGAAGAACTGGATGAGAGGAAAAAGCAAGTAGCAGAACGGTTATTAAAGAAGTTTGTAGACAGTGGTATAGGCCTTATATATCAAGATCCTGAATATGACAAGTATAACTTTGAACACGAGGCAAAGGTAGATTGTAAGAGTCGCCTGCATATATGTAAAGCAATATGCTGTAAGATACCATTTGCCCTATCCAGGCAGGATGTTTATGAAGGAATCATAAAGTGGGATTTTGGCAGGCCCTATCTTATCGCTCATGATGCTGATGGTTACTGTGTTCATTTAGACAGGAAAACCTACCTCTGCACCGTGCATCAACACCGTCCTGTTCCATGTCGTGGCTTTGATTGTAAGGATAATGGAAAATGGAAGGTCTGGCTGGATTATGACAGACATGTTATTAATCCTGAATTAATAGAACAGATCAATGATAGCAATGACAAAGTTTATAATTTAAAGAATAAGTAAAGAGGAGCTTCAAATGGGCGAGAGAACAAACATAAGAGTAAAGAGAGAGCATTTAACTTCTCATACAAAGAAAAATAATCTTTCAAAATCTGCTACTTCACCCATAGACAATATTATGTTCCTCCAAAGAAGCATTGGTAATCAGGCTGTTCAAAGGTTATTTAATTCAAGAATAATTCAAACAAAACTCAAAATCAGCCAGCCTAATGATATCTATGAGCAGGAAGCAGATAGGGTTGCAGAGCAGGTTATGAGGATGAAAGATGAGGAGGTGGTTCAGAGGAAAACTCATGCTCTTCAGATAACTCCACTTGTTCAGCGACAGACTACTGTAGAAGGAGAGATCCAACCTAAATTGAATACTTCCGAGATTTCAATGATTCATAGGCAGGTTGAAGAAGAAGAAGAGAAAAAGGAGGAAGAAGTCTTGCAGACTAAAAGGCAATCTGGCCAGATCATGGAAGCCACTCCAGATATCGAATCCCGCATAAATACATTAAAAGGAGGTGGTCAACCTTTACCTGAGTCCACCCGTGCTTTCTTTGAGCCACTCTTTGGATTGGATTTCAGCCAGGTAAGGGTGCATATAGACAGTACATCAGCAAGACTCTCAAGACAGCTCAATGCTCAGGCTTCCACCCCATCAGGCAGAAGACTCCTTGCACATGAACTGACGCATGTGGTGCAGCAATCAGTTGGGCAATTGCTAATTCATCGGAATCCCTCTAATAATGGTATAACTCAAATGAGTATTACTCCAGAGTATGCTCAAATATTGAATGACGCAGACCTTCAAGAGCAAATCAACATCTTACGGACTCAACTCATAGAAATGGACCCTAATGACGAACGTTACGATTTTCTTCGAACAAACCTTAGAGTGTTAGAAGCTGAGGTATCTATGCGAAGAGAGGTTGAAGAATCTTATTCGGAGGAAGAAATCGCCCAAGCTGGTCTCATTGCGACTGGAAGAGTTCTTCAAACAATGATGGCTCCAGAAACAGAGATGTTACGAAACATTTACAATCAAGGTGTAGCACGAATTGCAGCCGAGGGAAGACGATTGCGGGCACTCGGCTTGTCTGAGCATGAAATTGCTATAAGGCTTTCCCAAATGCGACATGAATTAGCACTCAAAGTTCGCCGTATTGGCAGTGATCTAATGCGAAAAGCGGCCGAGGTTTTCGACAAAGTGCGAGGAAATGTTGGGAGGCCAACTTATGAGTCCTTAAGAGCAGCCGGAAAAACGGATGCTCAGATTATAGAATCAGCAACTCGAACAAATCGCTTCATTAATCGGTTGCCTATTGGACTTCGTTGGGCAGGAAGGGCTTTGTTATTTGTTTCTGCTGGTATTT
>RFHX01000193.1 GCA_003695725.1 Candidatus Schekmanbacteria bacterium | reverse complement strand
GTGAGAGGTATCTTGTATAATGCAAATGATTTGTTTTCATAGAGCTTTTCAAAAGGAAGTGTCTGTCCTTTCCTCTTGTCAGCCACAAAAAAGTCTGCACCATATTTATAGCCAGCTTCTATGATTCTCTGCGCCGATAAAGAGGCGTATTGTTTTCTCTCGAGCTGAAAACTTTCATCAAAGAATGTTCTTCCATCTAACCCAATATCTGCCATTCTTCTTGCCCATCCCTCAGCAAATTCACTACCCAAATATACGGAAAATCCACCCTCCACCCAATCTCCAAAGCTTGCACGCTTTGAATAGAATCTAAAATCAGGATAAGCAAGATAGGGCGGCACTATAAAAAGTGCATCTATTGGCGTATTGTCTCTCACATAAAACTGAATTCTTTCCCAATCGCCTTCTCTTCCGTCCATATATCCTTTTAAAGGGAAATAAACTCCACCTCTCAATAAAATTACCGCTGAAAAAACAGCTATCAAATTTAAAATAGCAACTGCCACCTGCCTATTTGAAGGAAGATTCTTTATAAAATCCCATGAAAACAAAAGAGCTGAACCAAGAGCAAGAAGCAAAACAAACAATCTCCTTGCCCCTATATCAAAATATTTTCCTTCGAAGGCAGGAATTAGAGTTTCACCCAAAATTATAAATGAAAAAATTATGATGAAGATTGAAGAAGCTTTCCTAAATTTTTCAGAGACATTGAAATCTCCTACTGTTATTGAAAGGAGCATAAAAAAAGGAAGCATCCAAAAAGGTGTTTCATAATAACAACGAGGGTCGTTAAATTGTGTCGTTACATAACCGCCAAAGACCAAAAGAGTAGAAATAGAGGCAAATTTTGAAATGAGCGAATCGCTCCAAGTAAGATAGATGAAATTTGCAAAAATTGGGATACTCAAAATAAAGAAAATCCATGTGCTTCGCCATACTTGTATCTGAGTAAACAATTGCGTGGGGACAACCTCAACAAAAAATGTCCCAACAGCACAGAATATGCCAAGCCCCGCAAGTACAGATGCTACGTTTTTTTTATGTTCTTTGTTGGGATAAACTCTAAAAGCCACAAAAAAGCAGAGGAAATAAACAAGAAAATTTCTGATTATCTCAAAGCCCCATTTACTTGGAAGAATATGTATCCATATAGTCCATCTAACAATTCGAAACCATTCCGGCGTTGCTTTAAACTCTCCACTAAATTGCACTGCATGATTTATAGCAGGAATAGCAGGAATCAGAAAAGCAATAATTAAGTAAACAAACTCTTTAATCGTGCATCTTTTCTCATATACTGCCAATAATAATGGTATCGATAGGGCAACAAGTACATACATATCGAATAAGAGATGAAAATTTGTCATAACACCAAGTAGGAAATACGCCAAAATCCTCTTTCCTTTGAAAAAAAGGGTAAGAATGAGAAGAAAAAAGGGAAGTGAAAAAGCGCTGTGGTGGACAAAAAAATAGTAAACCTGCGGTGCTCCTGCTACCCATTGCCTTATTCCCATTGAAAACATCAAAACTGATGCATAACCTATAATTTTTTTCCCTGTCAATTCATATGCCAGATAGAAAAGGAAAAAACACATCAATGTAAGCGAAAAAATGTGGACTAAGAAGAAAAGGATTGAAAGGTCGATGTAAAACGATAATCTTTTTATGACTTCATAAAACCAGCTAATCTGCACCTTGTCCACAGTGTTGACAAAAAAATCATTCTTAAAAAGCTCAGGATTTGACTGTTTTCTAAGCCATGAGGTAAGAATGTTGTAATCGAATCTATAGCCATTCAAAAAAAGAGAGTTTACTGTTAAAGCCAAGAGTAGAAGATATGACTTTATAGTTATCCTTTCAGAAGCCAACAAAAAAACCCTTTCTTCCAATTATTCTGCCTGCAATCAGAAGGAATTTTTAAAATTTTAACTGATTATATAAAGAGAATAACAGAAATTTCAAAAAACTTTCTACTTAGACCTTCTCTTCATTCCTCAATGCACCACATTGGCACAATCCAAATAAAACCTTTTTTTCAACAAGCTTCATTGGTATATCTTCAAGATAAAGCAGGTTTGAGTGCGGAGAAGTCCTTTTCTGCGATATTGAAAGGCATTCCAATATTTTGCACACAAAATCAAAATGAGGCACCGGTGTTGTAACTAATAATAGGCCACCGGGTTTGAGAATATGTTTGATTTCGTCTATACAGTCAACATGCTCTATCATCTCAAAGGCAATAGCCGTATCATATGAAGATTCCTTGAATGGGTAATGCTTGATATCGCCCACTATATCAGCAGGCGGCGTGCTGTCAAATGCGGTACAGTTGAACCCCTGCGACCGCAAATACTTTGTAAGCCACATTGAACCGCACCCCAAATCTATAATGCGGTCCTCTTTTCTTAAATAGGGTTTGATAAAATTAACTTTCAACCTGTTGGCAAAGGATAATTCTTCTTCCTTCATTTTATACTATTCTTCTTTTAAATTTTGAAATTAGAGCCATTCTGAAAAGAGAAATAAACTCCTTCATCTTCTCTCTTCCAAAGTGCGCATATGTAAAAGGCGCTGTCAGAAAAAAGACGATTTCGCTCAATTTAATAAGCCGCTTGCGTATTAGAAATTTAACTAAGGGAGCAAGAAAGGGAAATTTAACATATAGAGGTGCTATACTTTTAAGAACCTGAGCAAGGTCTGCATACTTTGATTTGATGAGCGGCTTCTTGTGAAAAGAACCTTCTCCATTCTTAACCTTTTCCAAAGTTTCTTCGTCAAGCAGTCCCTTTTCTACACAATAGTTGAAAGATTCTGTATTAGGAAAAGGGTAATAGATATATGTATAAAGGTAGTCTGCTTTAATCTTCTTCATTATTTCTACAGTTTCAAACATCTGCTCTTCTGTCTCATCAGGAAGGCAAAAGATTGCAGATGTAGTAATTTTGATTCCATATTCTTTCAAAAGCTTGGCATTAGAGATAATGTCTTCATCTTTTATTTTTCTGTTCATAATATTATTTCGAATGTATGTGCTTCCTGAATCAATGCCGTAAAATACAGATGTGCAGTTTGCATCAGCTAGTGCCTTAGCAATCTCCCGATTGAGAGTGCCCGGCCTTACATGGCAATAGATAGGCAAATCCGATATTTTTCGATATTTTTCACTAAATTCCTTGATCCATTCGGTATTGATCGTAAAAAGGTCATCCATTGAATAGAGTGATTTCACTTTATACTTTTCAAGGCAGGGTTTTATTTCACTCAAAATATTATCTACACTTCTTTTTCGCACATACTTGCCGAGCCCCTTGTATTTTTTCTGCAGAAAGTGGTGACAGCAATAGCTGCAGGAAAAAGGACAACCTCTACCTGAAATAAAGTACAATGTGCCCGTAAAACATCCATACTTGTAGAAAAGCTCTCTATCTGCAAAAGGAAGTGAATCCAAGTCTTGTATGAGGGGACGTACATCATTTTTAATTATTGTCCCATTTTTTCTAAACCAAAAGTTTTTGGTATCATAGTAACCTTCTTCTTTTTGCATTTTTCTTAAAAGTTCAGGAAATGCCTCATCTGCTTCACCGATACAGAGGATATCAAAATTTCCATTTTCCATTACATAATCAGGTAGGATAGTTGGATGAATACCACCAATTACAATAGGAATATCGAAATGTTCTTTTATTTTCCTCGCTTTCTCGCAGGCAAAGGAATAGAGATTCGTAAGGCAGCTAAAACCTATCAAATCCGGTTTGAAAGATTTTATCTTCTCAAGATACCATTTATCACCGCTGAGTTTTTTCAATACACCAACATCGATAAAACCAAGAAAGTTATCGAGGCCCGGGTCAAAAGCTAACTCAACTTCATGGCCATCCTTTTTTAGCGCTGATGAAAGATATTCAATGCCAAGAAGCTCCTGTCCTACAGCAAAAAAAAGGACTCTCATCTATCAGTCTTTGCCTCCTGCTATTTTTTTTATAGGCGTCAGACGAAGCCAATAGGATAGAAATCTGAAAAAAACTCTCAACATTTCTCTTCGCTTTAGTTTGCCAAGAGTCCCATAGGAAAAGGGAGTTAAAAACAAATTGACAATTTTTCCAGCGGTGCAGGATTTCATCTTTAAAATATAATCAAAAATAGATCTTAATTTTTTAAATCTCATATAAGCAGGAAGGACATTTTTCAATAGCAATGCTGTATCCTTGTATTTGCTCTTAATAAGAGGTTCGCCATATAAAGAGCCACCGCCATCTTTGATTAATGCAACAGTCTCTTCATCAAGATACCCATTTTCATAAGCATAATCGAAAAGCTCAGTCCCATAGAAAGGATAATAAATCGTGGCATAAGCATAGTCGCTGTCTATCTCTTTTATCATATTGAATGTTTCATACATCTGCTCAGGCGTTTCACCGGGTAAACAAAACATCGATGAGCAGGAAAGCTTTATTCCTGATTTTTTGACGAGCTTTGCTTGTTCGATAATAACATCGTTTGGAATTTTTCTTTTCAAAACCGTTGTCCGCATTTCTTCATTGCCACAATCAACACCAAAAAAAACTCCGACACATCCCGCATCAGCAAGGTCATTCAAGATTTCCTCAGTCAATGTGCCGGGCCTTACATGGCAATAAAAGGGGATACCAATATGTTTTTTATATTCTCTGCAGAAATCCTTTGTCCAGTTATGGTCAAAGGCAAAGGTGTCATCTTCTGAATGGATATGCTCGGCAGGATACTTTTTTACTGCTTCGATCAATTCTTCTATCACATTATCGACACTTCTCAGGCGTACATACTTTCCTAGACCTCTGTATATATTCTGAAAGGAATGTTGACAGCAATAGGTGCAGTTGAAGGGACATCCCCGTCCTGCTATAAAGTAAAGATTACCGGAAAAACAGTTGTATCTATAGAATATTTCTCTGTCAGGAAAAGGCAAGGAATCCAGGTCTTCAAGCAAGGGGCGAATCGGATTTTTTACTATTCCATTTTCTTTTTTTATCCAAAGATTTTTTACATCATCATAACTTTTTCCTGATTCAATCCTTTCTGCAAGCTCTACAAGAGGCTCCTCTCCTTCCCCGAGACAAACAATATCTACATTCTTATCGGAAAGTACATAATCAGGAGCAATTGTGGGATGGCCGCCTCCTACAATTACAGGAATCTGTCCCACGCTTTTGACAAGGGCAGCTGCTTTCCTGACAAAAGGAAACATATTCAAAGGACAGGAAAGCGCAACAAGGTCAGGGCTAAATCGTGCAATCTCCTTCTTAAATACATTATCAGGATTAATCTTTCTTAAAATGGAGACATCCCAAAACCCCATATTGTCATCCAAACCGGGGTCAAAAAGAAGCTCAACCTTATGGCCTTCCTTTTTCAATGCCGATGAAAGATACTCAATTGCAAGTGTTTCCTGTCCTTTTGAAATAAATAGAACTTTCATAATTCAAATAATTAAATATTTTTTTTAATCTCCTTTTTCTGCAACGATTACCATCTGCTTCCCAAAGATATAATGCAAAAAAGGCATCTTTAAATAAAGTTTCACCAAAAAAGCGCTTTGAGGCCATTTCGATTTGGTGCTGTAAGGTAAAAACTTTGGCTGAATATACTTTATCTTGAATCCCATAAATCTTAAAATCTCCTCCATACTTTTGTGACTCAATGGAATTATATGGTCAAAGAAATCCCAATACACTTTATATGAATAGCGGATATTTGGTTGAAGAATTATCAATTTCCCTGAAGGTTTAAGGATTCTCTTAACCTCAATCAAAGTCCTTTTCATCTCTTCTCTGTCTCTCATATGCTCCCAAAAATTGCTTGTAAAAACTACATCGGCAAAATTGTCTTCTATTTGCGCCACAGTTGTTGCCGGCGAAATTATAACTTCTACATCGTCGTTGGCATATTTTTTAGGATGACGATTCAAGTCAACAGCTATTTTTTTTCTGCATTTGATGTTGTTGATAAATTCACAATAGCCTGCGCCAAGGTCAACAACAGTATCTGCTCTATTTATAAATTTGCTGAAAAAATCATCGCACAATACCTTCCACAATTCTTTTCTCTTTTCTATCTCCTGTGCCGTAAAAAGGCAGTCGAATATACTGTTTTTCTCATTCAACTCCTTATGGTTCATTGGTTGATTTATCCTATTGTTTTAATTGAATTTTTGTTTTTTGTACCAATCTATCGTTTCAATTAATCCTTCTCTAAAGGATATTTTGGATTTATATCCTGTTGTCTTCTCAAATTCAACTGAATCACAGACAAGATAATCAGAAAAAAGCGTTTGAATTTTTACAGGAATAATAACCCTGCCTATATAGGAAGTAAAAATTTTTTCAAAGACAGAAGCTATTTTTTTTAAAAATTCACCTTTTTTTCTTTTCTTTCCCATTATATGCATAATTTCAGATGAAATATCTAATATTTTCAATCGCTCTTCAGTACAAAAGAAGATGGTTTTATTCTCCAACTCTTTAGATTCAGCGGCAATAAGACAGGCATCAGCAACAGACTCCACATAAGCCAAACTAACACTGCCCGGAAATGGAAAATGATAAATGCTACTGCCTTTTTCGATACCTCTTATAAGTTTTAACAAAAAATAATTCAAATTGCTTTCCGGACCATAAACTGGCGGAAGCCGAAGGATGGTATAGGGAATGCCGCTTTTTTCAATAATTTTTTCTGCTTCAAGCTTTGTTTTTCCATAGAATGTCCTTGGATTTGGTACAGATTTACTTGATAAAGGTAATGAAAAATCATCTTTTAAACTTCTGTCAACTGCCCAAATGGAGCTTAAATAAATAATTCTCTTTACACATTGACTTTTAAGGGCTTCCTCGATAATATTTTTAGTCCCATCGACATTGACTTTCAAAAGTTCATTTCTATCCTTTGTCAAGGATTTTGCCGCAAGATGAAAAACAATATCACAACCATTAATTTTACCTTCTATGTCTTCTTTTACTGAAATATCTCCCTCATAAAAAAACACTTTTTCATTTGAAAATTTTCTCTTGATTTTGTCCATATCCCTTACAGGGCATACAATATTTGAATATTTACTTCTTTGTATAATCAGATTTAATAAATGATTCCCTATAAATCCTGCCGCACCTGTAAGAAAAACTTTCATTCAACACCTTGAAGTCATTTCATTTTTTGAAATTTTCAGATTTTTCAAGAACCTATCTTCTTTCAGAAGATTTTAAATGTGCTATATACCATCGAAAATGGATCTTTTGTAAATATCCCAACCATTATTGTTTCAACATTTCTTTGAAGATGTGAGGATAGTTATTAAAATTAAAAATCAAACTTGCATGGACAGCACACTCAAAGGTGCAGCTGCATTGCGTTTCCTTTATCTTCTTTATTACTCTTTTTGCCTTGTCGGTATTGAGAATCCTATCCATTTGATAATCATTGTCCCTTAAATTCCCCAAGACTTCATCCAAAATTTCACAAGGCAATACTTCACCATCTGATTTAATGATAATCAATCTTTTTCCAGCTAGGCATCGAATAGGCCATTTTTCGCCTTTAAGATTCTTATAGACAATGTCTGTATTTATTTTAAAGATAGTCTTGAAAAAATCCGGAATAAATCTGCTTTTTCTCTTTTCTGCCTCCTCACGCTTGTAAAGGTAGCCAATGACATCTGCATATTCATCAGCAGTTATTTCCTTTGTTTCCGGATTTCTGGCATCGCCCCTCACTACTACAACTGCATGTTTGTCAATTTCAGTAAATTCCTCTTTAACAATATCGATTGTTTCCTTCATTATTTCCTTATTCAAAGCTGAAAAGACTGAGCTTACTTCTATGCCAAAATTTTCGTATTTCTCCTTCAGTGGCAAAAGGTGTCGGTATGTCTCCTTTGCTTTTTCATAATTGCCGACAACCCCTCTAATCCTGTCATGTCTTTCACCTATGGCATCAAGAGATATGCCTAAACGAAGATAGTTTAAATGACACTTTTTCAAAATGCTTTCTATTTTTTCTGCAACCTTTTCAGGTAGCAGTGCATTTGTAGGAATTGTTATATGTTGGACAGAATTGTTTTTACTGAAAAGAAAGCATATCTCATCGATATCATCACGCAAAAAAGGCTCTCCGCCGCCAATAGTCAATTGTAAAAGTGGTCCATAATTTTCAGAAATTTTCTCTATTTCATCTAATGAAAGGTCATTTCTTCCTTTCTCTTCATCAAGAATTTTCCAATTGAAACAGGTGAGACATCTTGAATTGCACCTCGATGTAATCTGAAAAATCAAGTAGAGCGGATTTTTACTGAAAAGGTAATTGCTTCCTATATGAAACCAATTAAAAAGAGGCATAAATTGGTGGTCAACCCTTCTTTAATGAAAAGAGACTTTTAATTCTATACTTTATAATAAGTGAAATCATCTTAAGCCCCAAGAAAAAAGCAACAACTTTATCACCTGTTACTGACGATTTTCCAACACGGGGAGCATATTTTACAGGTATCTCCATAAAACTTATTTTATTTATTATTACAAGACACATCAATTCTGGACCAAAGTGCGAGCCTCCTATTGTAAATTGGTCCTTTATCTTTTCATAAGCATTTCTTGAAAGAAGTCGCATCGTACATCCTACATCTGTCAAAGCGCTTGTAAGAAAGAGAACTTCCATCATTTTCGCCACAGCCCAATTGCCGAGTCTCAGGAAAAATCCCATATTTGCTCCTTCAAGAATCATTTTTGAAGTCGTCCTCGTCCCAAAAACGACATCAAAATCCTCAGAATAAGCAAGCAGTTTGATTATGTCATGGGCAATAAATGTCCCATCAGGTTCGCAAATAACTAAAAGGTCTCCTTTGGCTTCGGCAAGTCCTCGTTGGGTAGCATATCCATAGCCCTGTTTTTTTTCAAAGATTTGTCTGGCTTGTGTTTTATTTACTTCTTCTTCTGTTCCCTCAGCGGCATTATTATTGACGACAACCACCTCATCAACATAACCGGTATCAAAAAAATCATTGATAACCTGCCTTATTGAATCCTTCTCATTATAGGTAGGAAGAATTACTGAAACCGTTTTGCCTTTATACACCCAATTACTCCGCTAAATTTGTTGTTTATCCAATAAAGATTTCTTATCTCCAAATATCTTCTGCCATACCAAAATAAGCACTTGAAATTTCGGCATATCAAAAGAAAAAGATTAATTTTCCAAAAAAATAATCTTACGATTCAAAGCGTTACCAACTCTCCAATGCTTATGTCTTGCCTGTTAAATAGAATATGAAAAAATTATAGTCAAGAGGGCACTTTAAAAATTCAAGAAAAATCCATTAAAAGGATAATCAGGTTTAAAAATAAAACATACTCTTTTGATTTAAAATGGAATTTGAATGATTTTTTTATTTTTGCTTGAGAAAATGAAAATCACAAGATTTTTAAAGGTTATTCTCTTACCATTTTCCTGCCCATTCTACGGAATTGACAAAGAGCGTTGTGTAATAGGGGTCTGATAATTCAAGAGAGGAAATCAATGTTGAAAAACTAATCACTCTGCCGCTGGCGTAATTCCAGCATGCCGCTCCCGTATTTCCCGATGGGCAGTATGAGCCCCCATGGTCACTCGTATAAAATGTAGAAGCACTGCTCTTTGTTGTAAGACAGGATTCAGAACCGCCTAAATTATCCATATAAAAACTGAAGCAATAGGAAAGACCATTGTTTAGCACAGAGTCAGCTGTTGCCTGTGTATGAGTATTTGGCGTTGTAGTATTGGTGATATAGCTTCCGGCATAAGTTACTGGAATAATCGGTTCAAGACCTGAATGTGCGCCTGCTGCTCCTATACTCCATACAATCCATTCACCTGTTACCACACCTCCTCCTGCCGAAACGAAATTCACAACACTATGATACCATTGGCTTGCATTGACAGGAAAATTGCTTTCCATATAGGAGTCGTGATACTGTATATCAATCGTGCCGTCGACTGTCCAGTATCCAATAATAAGAGAGTGCCCCTATTGGCCAGCTACATCGGAATCAACAATAGACCTGTCATCCGACACAATATCTGGCGTAAACCAACAGGAGAAACTTAATTGCAGGGAATTGCTATTTACTGGCGTATATAAGAATTGAGTAAGCAAAATGATAGATGGACATAAAGTTCCATCATATTTTAAATCTCGAAGTGGGAAATGAAAAGACGATTAAATTTGAACTTCCATTTGAACTATTTACACTTTGATTAAAGCTATGAAAAACAACAAATGAGTGTGCAAAACATAGAATTAATAAGTTGTCGCACATGAATCATTGGCAGTCAATGAATAGCTGCTTTCTGAAAGTACAATATTATTTACTTCACCAAGACTCCCTTCTAAAGAACTGACACCAGAAGATATAGACGCTGTATGGTCCAAAACACTCAGATTCGTCGTCAACACATCAAAAATGCAACCATTTTTTGCATTGCCATTATTATCAAGATGAAGTACCCACGGTTCTTGTGTATCATTACCTGCTATATCGCCTGCACCAGCTACAATAAAACCTCCATCTACGGTCATTTCGACAGAATGAAAGACCTCACCCAGAATGGATAATGGAGAGAAATATTCTTTCTGCCATAATACATTCCCAGATGCATCAACCTTTATCATCCATGCAGAATTATCTCCTGCAGAAGAAAAAGAGGATGAATACCCAACGGCTACATATCCACCATCAGTTGTCTGTCTCACAGAATAAAATCTGTCAAAACCGCTTCCTCCATAACTCTTCTGCCAAGCTGTTGAGAAATCAGGATTTACTTTCATCAATAAGCCATTCCAGGAAAAGCTTTGTCCTGCAATTATGTAGCCGCCATCCAATGTCTTGTCTATTGAATATCCCCAATCATCGCTTGTAATGTTATAGGATGTTAGAGTGCTACTTCCAAAAGGTCCAAATTTGACAATCCAAACATTTCTCACTCCATTTTCAATAGCATTTCCCACAGCAACATAATTTCCACCAGAATCTTCAATTACAGAATTTAGTTCGCTCTCTGCAGTTGACAATAGATACGTGTGCCATTCAGGTATCCCATTTGAATCTACTTTTAAAGCCCACGCTAACCAGAAGGTGCTGTCATTAGCTCTTCCCACGGCAATATAGCCGCCATCTGATGTTTCACGGACGCTTTTTATTTCAGTTTGTTCGCTTCCTCCATAGACATTAGACCACTGAACATTTCCATTGGAATCCAATTTTGCCAATAATGCATTATGACTGGCTGGACCGGCTGTAGTATAGCCCCCTACGACATAACCGCCATCGGAACTTTCGATAACATCGTTCGCATAATCCCATGAAGATGAATCCAATATCTTTTGCCAATTTATCGAACCATTGGAATCGAGTTTCATTACGAATATATCACCGGCTGTAGCTGGTGAATAGCTTCTGCCAACTGCAACATATCCGCCATCTGATGTCTGACGGACTGCAGTTGCCTCGCTGTCACTTGTAGAGCCGCTGAACGATTCAGCAAAAAGCGTGCCTGTAAATACAGTCTGAGGGGGAGGTTCAGGAATAGAGCCTCCAGCTGCAATCATCAAAGGATCTGTTCCAGTACATGAGACAGGAACTGTTCCGAGAAAATTGAGACTTTCTGTACTGAAGACTTCAACTGTATCATTACAGTAATTTACCGCAAAAAGCTTATGGTCTGTTTTGCTTAAAGCTAATGTACCATAGCAATCACCTGAAGAAGGAATTTTTTTATTAAATTTAAGATCGTTTCCATTTGAAATAATATCATACACAAAAATACCACTATAATCATCGGAAAGTACAAAAAGACGGTTTACAGCTCCATCTACTACCAACCAATAAGGTGCGTCTGCATTATCTGGGTCAACATTTACAGTGTTTATATGAGCTAAAGTTGTTCCATTAAATATAAAGATCTTGTCATCATTTTGTTCTGCAACATAAATACGGTTATGATATGAGTCGTAAGCAACACCTTCAGGATCGTCAAATTTATAATAATCATTATCGTCAAGAAAGCTAAGATCTGGGTTATAACGATTCATATCTTCAGTTAGTTCATCTACTACAATGATTTTTCCATCATTCTGCACTGTTACTCCCAAAGGAGATCCTCCTGTAGCAGACCAATTTATTATTTCTCCTGAAGCAAAATCAAATATCTCAATGCCGTTGCCTCCATTAATAACAAATAATCGTTTATTTATATTATCCATTGTCATATGGTATCCATATTCATATCCACCTTCTGTAGATAATGAAATCTTTATCTCTTTGTTTTTTGAAAAATTGTTTATACTACAAATTCTTAAGGTATTAGCATCTGATACAAAAAGCTGGCCTGTTGTTGAAAAGGACCATTTATAATTTTTCTCCAATGGAATACCATTTATATCTCTAATAGTGCTAAAAATTGTAACTGTATAAACTTTTTCATATTCAAGCTCATTGTTTGGATAAAAAAGCACTGTATTCCCTTTGGTTGAAATAGTACCTGTAATTCCATTTATCATAAATGATGAAGAATCTATTGTTGAACTATCCATCTTTCTGCTGAATGTAGCTGAAATAACCGTATCTACCGGCACTCCTATAGCATCTCCAGTTGGATATACTGCTACAACCTGAGGTGGCAATGGCTTTACTATGACCTGAGCTTCTGAATATTTGGATGTATCAACAACACTTGTTGCATGCACGTTGATAGTCTTCGTTACTTCAACCTGAGGAGCCGTATAAAGTCCTGTATCATCTATTGCCCCATTAACTGCGCCTCCTTCCACTGTCCAAGAAACACCCGTATCTGACGCACCTGTAACCAAAGCAGTGAATTGAACCTTCCCACCTGACTCAACACTGGTGGAAGAAGGAGAAATAGAAACTGAAACATTTGGCACAACCTGAAAACTATATTCCGAAAATTTCCTCTCATCCTCGCGCCAAGAAGCTCTAATCGTTACAGTAATGGGGGATAATGTAGTTGTCGGCGCTGTATAAAGTCCCTTCTGGGTGATATTTCCAATGGGACCTTCGGTCGCACCGCCTACAACTGACCATTTTATTGCATCACCTTCAGGGTCGAATGCACCTATGAGCTTTGCTTCAAATTTCTGTTTGCCCCCTGCGGTAATCTTCTCAATCTGCGGTGTTATATTGGAAATCGTTATCTCTCCTTCCTTCGTCTTCAAGACAATAACAATAGGTTTTGGCTTTTTGTCAGGGAGTCTTGGTTTCACATTCTTATGGACTCCCTCATAGATTACAGCACCGTTTTCATCAATACCTTGAAGGATAACCGTATATACCCTGCCAAGAGGGACAGATGAAAATTCTATCTTTCTTTCATTTACATCTACCAACTTCTCCTCAATCACTATTTTGCCATCTTTCAATATGCCTTTTACTTTTTTTACCTCTTCAGGGATTTCTCCCTGTAGAGCGCGTTTGTTCCCCTTTGACATCCACCTTGCTTTGATATATAGGCGTCCTTTACCTGTTTTCTTTTTAACAAGAATTACAACTGCATCAGGGCTCTCCAATCCTAAATCAGGGCTGTATGCCGCAACGATAATACGATTATTACCGGTTATCTTTTTAGGCGCACGGTATTTGCCTTTTCTGTCGATTTTACCATATTTACCATTCCCACCTTCAATCCCATTTACTGACCATTTGAAGCTTCTCTTGATATCCTTTATCCTCTCTTTACTCTCTGAGGACAGATTATCCAAGCCCCTTAGTTTGATTCTAAATCTTTGCTTTTTCCCCAATTTGAGATATTTGGAAAAAGGTGATATTGATATTCTTGTAATGGAATCAGTGAGACTCGGTGAATATGTGATTTTTTTACTATGAGATAGGGCAGGAGGCATTAAAAGTAATAAAGATGAAATAAAAAAGATAGAAAACCGAAATATGTGACTAAAACGGCACATCTGACTCCTCCTTTTCAGAGTCTTTATTCGATAATTTTCATCTTTGTGAAGAATTTCACTGAGCAGGATTCATCAGCATTACTATGCATTATTTTCAAAAAACAGACAAGAAGTTTATTGAAATATTACTTAATCTTGATGTTCTACCTCCGCCGGAAAAATATCTTTCAATACCATTTTTTTTTCATTATATGACAAAAAACTTTTCCTACTGTTGAATAAAATTTTTACTACTTTCCAAATTGAGTGTCATTGAAATCTCTCTATACTCAGATTCAGGTGTTGAATCACAAGATATCAGTGTAAATGATTGGCTTTTGCAATCGAATTATCAAAAAATATGCTCAAACAATAAAGGTAACCACAATTTCCTAAAGATAGAAAAATCTTATTTTGACAGATACAATATGATGAATTCTTTATTCTCTCACGAACAAATCAAGCTCGAAATCATTGAAAGGTTTCCCCTGCTCTGCTTTTATCTCTTTTTCAATCATTGCAATATATTCTTCTTCTTCCTCTATCAGTTTAGTAAAGAGAGCTTGCACATCTTTATAGTCGGAAAAGTTTTGTGCCGACCTTTCAAGATGGTCTTTACCTCTTGTCTGATAACCAAGGGCAACATCAAGAAGGTGGAGCGTATATTGTTCAAAAGCAAGACTTTTGATATTTTCAAGGGATAGTTCTTTTATCTTTGAATCATCGAGTTTTTTATTAAATTTTTTTTCAAAAAAATCGCTCAACATTTTCATATGTCTTTTCTTCGCGTTTATTATTGCAGATATCACATCCTTCATATCATCACTTATTTCATGCTTCAGACACTTCGAATATAACTCGATTACCCTTATCTCATTAGCTAAAGCCGTTATAAGAGATTCAGCAAGGCCGTTTAATAAAATGTTTGCCATTTATCCACCTCCTCTCCAAAGTTAAGAAAATGAAGTTGATAAATACAACACATCCTTAACTTTAATT
>RFHX01000192.1 GCA_003695725.1 Candidatus Schekmanbacteria bacterium | reverse complement strand
TTCCAATTCTGATTCCATCAACTACTAAATACCATACCATTTCATTCTTTTAAAATTAATGAGTTGGGAAACATTTGTTTTATTTTATTTAAAGCATATTCTTGTAATTTAAGGGCTCGGTCTATGTTCTCTTCATTATCTAATGTTATTGAAGATATCCTTATCTCAAATTGTAAGTCCCCCTTGGCTGTATTCTTTAATAATATTTTATCTCTTTCATCTGCAACGTTATTTTTAATCTCTCCATTTGAGAAATTAAGTTTGTTTACCATTTTTAAACCTCCTCAACCAATATCTTTTTCCCCCCCTACGAATTAAGTATAGTTCCTCTCCCAGCAACTCAAAGGCAGCAATTGGCATACTTTTACGTTCCGGGTGGCTTAATTTATATTCATCCCATCGTCTCGAATTTAACAAAAAGGTTCTATCTATCCGGCGATGTCCCCTTAACCTATTATTGAAATTGACGCATAGATAACCAATTCCGCCCGAATTATTTGCTAGGAATAGGTTTTCTACTTGGTGTTCTTTTACTCTATCATAAGGCAATGATGGTTTTGATACTTGCTTACATTCTAATAAGCAAAATTTTTTATTTTCGTCTATTCCGCAAAAGTCTGCGGGAACTTGTGGTGCAGATGGAAGTTTAAATCCCTTCATTGTTCTAGCATCCGGGATTTTAAACCAATACCTCCACCCCCACAAACCTAGGCTACGCTCTATCTCTTTCTCAAAAAGATACCCTTGCCTAGTCCGACTACTCTTTGATGAACTCTTTGATGACATTTTTATTGAATTCTTTTCCCATATACATTACCTTTTTGTTTTCTATTATTGCTTTTTTACCTTTTAGATTCAATAAAAACTCTTTTAGAGATGTTTCTTTTGGATTCTTTCCTACAAAATTAGACCACTTCCTAAATAATTTTGCTGCTTCATTTTGTCCTTCTACCCAGATGGTTGGTTCTCTAAAGGTCCCATCAGCATTCCTAAATTGCATAATCCCGCCGTATGTCTCGAATAAGGTGTTATCATTGTAGAATAGTCTTAATATTAATGGTCTATACTCTCTACTGCCATCTTGGGTCTTTGAAATTCTGTTAGTTGCTTCTAATTTAACGTCAAAGATTGTTACTGTTTTTCCATCAAGATTTGGTTTCTCAAATCCTTCTCCAATTTTCCTATTGCTTAAAGAATCTAAAGGTATTTCTGTAGTTTCTTGGTTTTGGTTTAGGTCTTCTACATTTATTTCGGTTTCTTTTATAGGCTCATTCATTTTACATATTCCTCCTTAATTTGTTCTTCTATAACCTCCAGTTCAGATGCTTCATTATTTTGCTTTAGGTTCTCTACTTTTAATCCCAATTTATTCATAACTGCTGGAGTATAAATATTACATAATCTAATTTGGGGCTCATCCTCTCCTGGATATATGATTCTCATACGCTTACGAGATACTGGACGCTCAAATCCAAATTCTCTTAAATACCCCTGAAAAGTACTTGGACTAACCCCTGCCCTCTCAGATGCTTTTAGATACTTATTGAATCCTTCATACATTTCCTTATTAGATACTTTTAGTAATCCATCGGAACATATATACCTTTCATCTTTTTTCTTTTCATCATATAATTTTTTTAAATAATCTCTTAATAATGCCGCATAACCAACTTCCAATCTTTCTTCCTCTATTTGTTTTTTTATGTCAAATATCTTTTCTATCTTTTCTGACATATTTATTCCAACCAACTCTGAGATTATGATCATATTATAAGCTAATTCAGCATTTCTACCAAATAAACTCTTGTGTTCCATTACCTTGACTTTTTTCCTTATAAGTTTACGTAACTCTTTAACTTCTGATTCAACAGATAACTCAAACTCACTATCGCTATTTTTTATCTTTTCTGCTAAGATAATTCCGTTCTCCAAGTACCAAACAAATAGTTTATTAAATAGGGGCCTTCCATATTCCTTTTTTATTATATTGATTAGTGGAACATTTTCATCTGAAGTTTCTGATGTTGTTATTGGTACGCTTCTTGTTGCTAACGCAGGTTCAACATCTGTATGAACCGAGAATATTTTAGGACCGAACACAGCAAAATCCTCTGGTTCCATCGTAACTTTGTTTATTCTTGAGTATCTAACTCCTTTTCTATACCCTTGTCTTATAATTGAATATAAGTCAGAATCTTCTCCCGACTTTTGTTGTATGCTATCCAATTCATCTATAAATAATGTAATTTTTTGTCTGTCTAATATCCTACCGATCAATGCTACAGAAGGATTACCAACAGAATACCCGTGTTTACAAAGGTTTATAGTTAATTCTCCTAAGGTGGTTTTTCCACCCCCCCACTGACCAGCAATTACCACATAAAAAACCGTGTTAAATAGTTCTGCTAACCATGATTGCAATACGAACAGGACGAGAACATCATAATAAATTGGGTCTTGTAAATCTGAAAATACTTCAAAATATTTTCTTATTCTTTTCCACAAATCCTTAATTTCAAGTACATCTACATTTCCCTGTACCCAATCGCTGACTAACTCGTATTCCGGTAATTCAAATGCAAATGTTTTTATAGGTTGTCCCTTAAGTGGAATTTCCTTTCCTTCAATATCCAAAAAGTATTTTTTTGAATCTGGCATTTGAGATATTTGGGTTATTCCAGTTAATCCGCACCAGTTATAAACGTATTTATTA
>RFHX01000191.1 GCA_003695725.1 Candidatus Schekmanbacteria bacterium | reverse complement strand
TTTTAATAGTTATCTCATTTCAAATACACCGCTAACAACACAACTTAATGGTAAATTCCCTTTTCTAAAACATCCTCAATTTCATTAAGTTAAGGCTGATATTATTCGCTAGGGGACAGATTGTTGTATATATGTAATGAAAAAATTGTGAGAAAAGCCAAAAGCAGACTTGACCCCTTTTTTAGAATTTTATTACAGGGGGGACGTTTGCCAATGACCATGCTTCAAAGGGAACAATCTTCTTCGCGTAAGGGTCTGAAAAGAGTTGGTCTAAAAGCCACCGTTTGCGCATTTCATCCTGCGCTTGAATATCTTTTTCAGTATAAGGGTCGTCCTTTCGTTTCTCCACCAAGTCCATATACTTATCAACAAAATTCACAAAAACTTCTGATACGAGATCAAAATTCTTTTCAGTCTCGAAAAAAAGAGGACGTCCATAAAAGCTAACTCCTACGCAAGCAGGTTTCCGTCTCCATTTACGGTCAATTTCCTTTGGGTCACCCTTACAGATAAGCTGGCGGTTATAGTCTGGACTTTTGCCAAATTTCTTGAACACAGCGTCGACAGTTTCTTTAAGCTCATTGAGGTCTTCTTCAATTCTTGTCCCCGGCATTATACCAATCCATCCTCCTGCAAACGATATACCGCTATCAAAAACCTGGACCACTATAGTGGCATGAAGCATACCCACAAGAGGTGTCTTTGGATGAGCATCAATTGAATAGAACCTCCCCCAAACAAGATTTCCGGGAAGTCTATTGTTAGGAGCGGCCTTTTTGCCTACTGCGAGCATTCTTCCCATCTTTTCAATGACTGGGCCTCGAGTAACTTTTATATCATAATCTGAATAATCGCTTATAATTTCTTTACTTTCTGTATTTCTATTTCCATTAAGCTTAAAAGCGCGTTCAAAATATCTTTTGTCCATATCTTCCATAAACTTGAGCATTCTTTCAGTTAATTTTTTCTCTTCAGGAGTCAAAGTTTTTGCCTTTTCACCATCAGCAGCATAAGAGGAAAAAGGATAGATACCGACGCCTGAAAACAATATAAAAAAAGACAGAACGACGATTAAGCACGAACGCGCTTTCATAATATAACCCTCCAAATTTTAAATTTGAAAATCAGAGGAACAGAAACTATCTGTCTATCTTCTAAATTTTAAAATCAAACAACCTTAATTGAACAAATTTCTCCAGGAGTAACCTTGACCTTTATTCCACCCTCTTCCGCTTGGCCTTCCCATCTTGGCGTACAGAAATTTTTGCATACCTGCTCTATTTTTAGCGTTGTACCAAGAAAGGCATTATGTTTAATTCCTTCTCTAAAAGGACATACAACAAGCCTCTCATTAGGGCGTTTGTAGATTTTTTCAAAGAGTTGAAATGAACATTCTGTACCTTCAAACATATAAGCAAGGATGTCATCTTTCGTGCCGCCCTTCTTCTTAACTCTTTTTACCACTCTCTTCATAAGAGGAGCAAGGAATTCTCTATCAAATTTAATATATTTTTTAATCATTTTATTCTTGATTAAAAACTCTATGTAGCTAAGATGCGCTTTTACAAGAGCATCGTTGAATTTATGTTGATATGGTGTTGAAGAGGCATATGTTTGAATCAAGGCATTCAAGGCATTACCAAGCATATCTGTTTCATGTATCTGCCCATACATAACTGCCGGCTTAGCGTCTGCTGGCATTTTAGGCAATGGTTTTGGAGGCATTGCCATAGGTCTCCCTTTTGGTGGCCCAGCAGATTCAGCTGATTTGATATTTGGTGAAGCGGCAGCCAAAACTGCACCACCTAATACTGCGCCGGATGTTTTAATGAAATCTCTCCTGTCTAAACCACCCTTCTCCTTTTTCATAAAATGTTTCCCCCTTCTTTTTTAGTTGAAATGTTGGTTCCCCTTAAAAGCAAGTTTTGAACAAGTAGAAAATATATTCAAATTACTAATAAACTAAATAAATGATGTCAATTCATATGCTTAATTTTATTTTTCAATTTCTGAACCTTATCTTTTGCCTTTTCTTCTCTACCGAATGAGCAGTCTTCTTCACCTAAATTGAGGTAGGTTTCATATGAATCTAATGCTTCATTGAATTTTCCCATCTTCTCATATGTCATTGCCCGGTTGTAATATATGATTGCCTTAGTAGGCGCTAATTTAATTGCTTTATTGAAATATTCGACTGCTTTTTCATAATCGCCTTTTGCGTCATAGATTGAACCCAATGTGTCATATGTATTGCCAATGTATGGATCGGCTTCAATTGCTTTTTTACAGTACGTTAATGCATTTTTTAAATCGCCTTTTAAAAAGTAGAGGTACCCTTTATTGTTAAAAAGATAGAACAAGTCAATATCTGAACGTTGAGATAATTTTTCAAATATAGCTAAAGCTTCATTATATTTTCCTATTTGCATATCGATAATAGAAAGCATTTTCAAAGTATCTTTATCAGAAGGTGATTCTTTCAAAGCTTCTTCAAGTTTTTCAATGGCTTTATCGGTTTCACAAAGGTGGTAATACAAATTTGCCTGAGCGTTCAAATACTTTGAGTGAGGGATGCCATCCTTTTTCAAAACCTCAAATGCTTTTTCAGTGTCCCCCATGTCTGCATAACATTCTGAAAGATGTTCATATAAGGTATAATTTTCTGGGTCATTCTTTATTGCTTCTTTTAAATCTGCAATGGACTTGCCATAAGCTTTTAATTTGTAAAAGCACTCAGCTCTATATAGATACATCTTGAAATTTTCTGGATCTTTCTCAATCCCTTTTGTTAAATCAGAAATCCCTCGCTCATATTCACCTATTGCTCCAAAAGAAAT
>RFHX01000190.1 GCA_003695725.1 Candidatus Schekmanbacteria bacterium | reverse complement strand
GATGAAAGGTTGAAATGTTTTAAATGCGGTAAAGTCATCAATCTTGGTGATATCCGTTATAAGGTGCATATTAGAATTGAGTCCGATTTTGACGGATATATCAATGAGGATGAAGATAACGCAATAGATGATTTAATCCGCCAAATTGAATCTGTAAAGCAATATGAACTTGAAGATGAAGTTTATGAGGAAATGAATTTTTTGCTCTGCCTTGAGTGTAGAAAGATATTTGCCGGTGAGCTTACTGGTATGTATGCAGATTTTGGAGAAAGAAACGGTAAATTGAAGTGGCAGTAAGGCAGGAAAATTAATTTTTTGGAAATTCTTTTAGAAACAGAATTACGGAGGAATTTGTGATGAGAAGAGTTTTAGTAGGGCTTTTGGCAGTTGCAATGGCAATAGTCTTATATGCCTGCGAGACAGTACCTCAAACCCCTGACCCGAGTGGTTATTATTTGAAAGCAAAGATGGATTTCAATGCAAAACGCTATGATGACGCAATAAAATCCTATCAAAAGGGTCTTGAGATCAAACCAAATGACCCGGACGGTCTTTTTGGTATTGCTCTTTCCAATTATAAACTTAAAAAGTATCCGGAAGCTGAACAGGGATTCAGAAAAGTCGTTGAGGTTAAGCCTGATTATAAAGAAGCTCATTACTATATAGGAAAAATTCTTATTGAAAATGGGAAAATAGAAGAAGCAATAAAAGAATTTCAACAAGAGCTCGCTCAAAATCCTGACCATATAGACTCCATTTATTCTATGGGTACGGCTAGCTATCAAGTAAAAAATTATAAAGAGGCGAATAAGTATTTTGAAAAATATATAGACATCCTTTCAAAGAAAATCGCTGAATCTGAAGCCGAGCTTGCTAAAAAGAAGAGTGAGAAAGATAAAAAGGAATGGCAGGATTATATAAATGCTCTCAAACAGGAAAGAGCAAAATTTCAGCAATATAATGGCTACTGTTGTATGTTTTTAGGCCGTTATGATGACGCAGTAACAAATCTTCAAAAGGTGTTGGAGTATAATCCTAATGATGTATATACTCTGCTGAACATAGGTCAGATATATTTCAGTCAAGGGAATACGGATAAGGCATTGGAATATTTTACCAAAGCATCGAAGGCAGAACCTGAAAATGCGACAGCTCTATTTAAGATTGGCTCCGTCTATTATCAACGTAATGAGTATGATAAAGCACTTGAAAAACTCAATGAATGCTTAAGATTTGATAACAACAATCTTGAAGCACATCGCCTTGTTGGATGGATTTATTTCCGCGAGAAAAAGGATTATGACAATGCTCTCTTTCACCTAAAAGAGGTAAAAAGAATAAATCCACAGTATAGTGATATAAGTGAAATAGAAAAGCTTATTTCTTTTATTGAGAAATCAAAAGATAGTAAATAATATAAGTATAACCAATAGTTCTGTATTTTGAAGATAAATTCTTAGAGAGGTAGTGTCTTCGTAAAGGATAGCCTGTGTCTGAAATATATAAAAGGAATAAAAAGATACAGGAATGAAAAACAGCACAATAAGAAAACTCTTTGTTTTTGATAAATTTGTTGCTGACATTATATCGATAGTTATTTCATTTCTCATTGCTTATATAATCAGGTATATTGTTCAGGATCCAATTTTTTTCCAACCCATTGATTCCTACTATGATGACTTTTCTATTGGAATTGCTGCATGGATTTTTTTTATGCTTCGCGCCGATTTGTATCGCCATAAAGCGCAATTGTTTCGATTCGATGAGTTTTTTACAATTTTAGGAGTAGGAATTGTTGCTACTCTTTCAATGTTTGCCTATATGTCCCTTATTAAAGAGACAGAGTATGCACGCTTAACTTTTATATACTCAGGTGTCTTTGGAATAATTCTTGTGCCTGCATCAAGGACGTTTCTTCATATGGCTCACAACAGATTGAGAAAAGAAGGATTCGGGATTGTCAATGTCCTTATTGTAGGGGGTGGAAGGTCGGGTGAAATGCTCGAAAACAAGATAAAAAACCATCCTGAGATTGGATATAGGATTATAGGGACGATTAAAGAAGAACTTGTCAATAGAGATCACAACAGCAAGAAGGAGAAACAACAATATCCCATTGCAATGAAGAAGCTTTTGGAAGCAACATTCAACTTTGTAGAAAAAAATCCAGTTGACGAAATCATTTATATAAGGTCAAGAAGTTATAAAGAAGATATGATGAAACTCGTCTATTTCTGTGAAGATAGAAATATTCGCCTTACTTTAGTTCCTGACTTGTTTGAAATAATGACAAAAAAAATAGATTTCTCTGATTTAGGAAACATTCCATTGATACGCCTTGACCAGAAAAAGCCGTCATTTATCTATTTTTTTCTGAAAAGAAGTATAGATATTATCTTCTCCTTGATAGGGATTATTATTCTTTCTCCTTTTATCTTATTGGTGATTTTGATTATCAAACTCGATTCACCGGGTCCTGCAATTTTTAAACAGGAAAGAATAGGGAAAAATGGCGATCCATTTATAATGTATAAATTCAGGTCAATGAAAACATATGCAGCCACGCTTCCACCAACAAGGGCTAATGAAGATGACCCTCGAATGACAAGGGTAGGGAAGTATTTGCGCAAATTCAGTATCGATGAATTGCCTCAACTTTTTAATGTACTGAAGGGTGATATGACTTTGGTTGGGCCAAGGCCTGAAACTGCGCTTTATGTTGACCAATATACAAGCTGGCAAAGACGCCGCCTTGAAATAACGCCGGGAATTACGGGACTTGCACAGGTAAATGGAGTAAGAGGAAATATCGATTCTGTCGATGAAAGAGTTATGTTTGATATTGAATATATCGAGAATCAGAGCATCATCTTGGATTTAAAGATTCTCCTTGCAACCCTTCTTGTTTTTCCATTTCAGGGGAAAGCCGGGTGAAAGCATTTCTCCTTGCTGCCGGTTTAGGCACAAGATTGAGGCCCTTGACAAATGAAATTCCCAAGTGTCTTGTCCCAATTGCAGGGAAACCGCTTATTTACTATTGGTTTCAACTCTTTGAAAAATATGAAATTAGTGAAGTCTTGATAAATCTTCATTATCTGCCGGATAAGCTGCGCAGTTTTGTTGAAGAATTAAAGACTTCCATAAAAGTAGAACTCTTTTATGAAAAGGAGCTTTTGGGAAGTGCGGGAACGGTTTTTTACAATAAAGGTTGGGTTGGCAGTGATGAGAGATTTTTAGTCGTATATGCCGATAATCTTACGAATATAGACATCTCAAAATTTTTAAGGTTTCATCATAAGAAGAAGGGGTTGATGACAATAGGACTCTTTGAAGCGGAGAATCCAAGAGAATGTGGAATTGTTGATATTGATTCTTCTTCAAGGATTTGCGGATTTTATGAAAAAGTAGAGAATCCTCCGGGAAATTTAGCTAATGCAGGTATTTATGTTGCAGAAAGTAAAATTTTTGATATTTTTGAGTTTAGGAAACCTCTTGATTTTGGCTTTGATATTCTGCCAAAGTTGACTGGACAGATATATGGTTATAAAATACAGGAGTATTTTATTGATATAGGTACACCTGAGAATTATAAAAAAGCATGCGCTGAATGGGAGAAGATTTTGAATAAAGGGGAATCTTGAATAGTGAATTGATATGATTATTTCTCAAACACCTTTAAGAATTAGTTTTGCCGGCGGCGGCACGGATTTTTTGGATTACTATTCCAACTTTGGAGGCGGTCGAGTTTTAAGCACTGCTATTGACAAATATATCTATGTCATCATAAAGAGACGTTTCGATAGGATGATAAGAATTGGATATTCAACAACAGAGATGGTTAATGATATTGATGATATTCAGCACGACCTTGTGCGTGAGGGGCTGAAAAAGGTGGGAATCTTTGAAGGTGTTGAAATATCAACGATGGCAGATATACCATCTACCGGCTCAGGGCTTGGCTCATCGAGCGCAGTGACGGTAGGGCTTTTGAATGCAATGTATGCCTATCGGGGGATACTCAAAACAGCAGAAGAACTCGCTAAAGAAGCCTGTGAAATAGAAATCGATATCTTGAAAAAACCTATTGGCAAACAGGACCAATATATTTCTTCATATGGAAACCTGAGAGATATCATCTTCAAGGAGAATGGAGATGTGGAGATAAATGCTGTCGAAATTGACGAAGGCATAAAAGACCAGCTTAATCGAAATCTCCTTCTTTTCTATACAGGGAAAAAAAGAAAATCCAGCAGTATCCTTTCAGAGCAGAAGAAAAACATTTCTTCTTTTTGCGACATATTGAGCGCAATGAAATCTATGGTAAAAGAAATGAAAAGTTGTCTTATGAAGGGAAATCTCGATGATTTTGGAAAACTCCTTCATAAAGGATGGATGTATAAGAAGAATCTTGCAAGTAAAATTAGCAACAGTTATATAGATGAAATCTATGAAGAAGCTTTGAGAAAAGGAGCTCTTGGCGGAAAGGTTGCAGGTGCAGGCGGTGGTGGTTTCCTTTTGCTCTATTGTCCCTATGACAGGCAGTTGGCTGTTAGAGAAGCGTTGTCAAATTTGCCTGAGCTCAAATTTAATTTTGAGAGAGATGGTACAAAAATAATTTTTAACATACAGCGTTGAAAAACTTCAAAAAGACAGATTAATTGGAAGGAAGCTAAAAAAATGGATCCAAAAGAATATCTAAATGACATATCGGATATTGTACAGAAGATACCTGTGCAGAAGATAGAAGAGATAGTTGATTTGCTGATGAATGCTTATGATAGTGAGAAGCAGATTTTTCTCTTTGGAAACGGCGGGAGTGCGTCAAGTGCATCGCATATGGCTTGTGACCTTGGGAAGGGGACCGTAGTTGAGGGGAAAAAAAGATTTAAGGTCATTTCTCTATCTGACAGCATACCTCTTATGACTGCGTATGCCAATGATTATGATTATGAATATATTTTTTCCGAACAACTGAAAAACCTTGTGAATGAAGGAGATATCGCTTTTGGTTTGAGCGGAAGCGGAAATTCAAAAAATGTTTTAAATGCTCTCAAAACAGCCAAAGAAAAAAAGGCAATAACGGTAGGATTGACAGGTTTTGAAGGCGGCAAGATGGCAAGCCTTTGTGACAAATGTATAATAGTGCCGAGCGATAATATGCAGAAGATTGAAGACCTGCATCTTATAATCTGCCATACAATCTTTTCAAGAATAAGAGACCTCCTTAAAAGCTGATGTTTGTTTTGACTGACAGAGACGGAGTCATAAATAAAAACTGCGACGGTGATTATATAAAGCGGTGGGAAGATTTTGAATTTTTACCCGGCGCAATCGATGCACTGAAACGTCTTGCTCGAGAGGGGGTAATGTGCGCTATCATATCAAACCAATCAGGAGTCGGTAAAAATGTAATGACGAAGGAAGAGCTTTATGAAGTTGACAAAAGAATGCATGAAGAGTTGAGGAAGAATGGATGCGTCGTTGAGAAGACATACTACTGTATTCATAGGCCGGAAGAAGGATGCAGCTGCAGAAAACCTATGCCGGGACTGCTTCTTGAAGCATGCAGAGAGATGAATGTAAATCCAAAGGAGGGATTTTTTATAGGTGATTATTATACAGATATTGAAGCAGGATATTCTGCAGGAATGAGGACAATTCTTGTTAGAAGCGGTAGAGGAGAAAAGGCATTACTCGATAAAGAAGAGTGGAAAGTAGCCCCTGATTTTATTGCTGACAATCTTGAAGAAGCAGTGGATATAATTTTAAATTTGAAGGAGAAGGGATAATATGAAAAGTGCTTTAGTAACTGGAGGTGCAGGTTTTATTGGCTCTCATATTGTTGATGCTCTCATTGATGATGGATTTACAGTTTCCATTGTTGATAATCTTGCAACCGGTAAAGAGAGGAATATAAATCCATCTGCCCACTTTTATAAGATAGATATAAGGGATGAAAAACTTTCCGATGTTTTTGACCGTGAAAAGCCGGATATTGTCTTTCATCTTGCGGCTCAAATGGATGTGAGAAAATCGGTGGAAGATCCTTCTTATGATGCAGATGTAAATGTGCGAGGTGCAATCAATCTTCTTGAAAATTCAAAAAGGACAGGTGTTGAAAAACTTCTTTTTTCGTCAACAGGCGGCGCAATATATGGTGAACCGGAAACATTTCCTGTGAAAGAAGACCATCCAATTCGGCCTCTCTCCCCTTATGGACTTACAAAATTTGTATTTGAAAACTATCTTGGGCTTTATGAAAGACTTTATGGCTTTAAATATACAGTCCTTAGGTATCCCAATGTCTATGGACCAAGGCAGGACCCGCATGGAGAGGCAGGTGTAGTGGCGATTTTTTCTCAACAGATGCTCACAGGCGTCCAACCCAAAATTTTTGGCGACGGCAACAAAACACGAGACTATGTTTTTATCGAAGATATTGTGAAAGCCAATATGATATGTATAGAAAAAGGTGAAGGTGAAATATTGAATCTTGGGTGGGGAAAGGAGGTCAAAGATATTGAGATATTTGAAGCAGTGAGAGACGCTGTTGGCGCTAATGTTGAGCCTTTTTTCGCAGAGCCGCGCTTGGGCGAAATAGAAAGAATTTCACTTGATGCATCGAAAGCTGAAAAAATAATCGGCTGGAAGCCCACGATACCTCTTAAAGAAGGTGTAAGGCGTGCTGTAGAGTTTTATCGAAATCTCTTAGCCAAATAATAACAGACAAAGGATTTTTCTGGATTTACTTTCATCGTGCCTTAAAGAATCAATGGGTAATCTCTTCTTCTGTACTATATGATGAATCCACTTTAACAGTTGTATGAATATCTTCAAGTGCCACATAGAGCGATGGAATCAGGATTAATGTGATGCTTGTAGCGAAAAGCACTCCAAAGGCGAGGCTGATAGCCATAGGAATAAGCCATTGTGCCTGCACACTCGACTCAAGAAGTATCGGAATCAAGCCAAAGAAGGTGGTAAGGGAAGTAAGGAGAATAGGGCGGAAACGCCTTTCTGCGGCATTTACAACAGCGTCCATCAGCTTCTGACCTTCATAGCGGTTGCGGTTTATTTTATCAATAAGTAAAAGAGAATCGTTAACTACGACTCCTGCCAATGCAACTAATCCGTAAATGCTTAACATATTGAGAGAAAATCCCATTATGAGATGACCAATGAAAGCTCCAATTATTCCATAAGGGATAGAAACCATAATTAAAAGAGGTTGGATATAGCTTTTAAAGGGTATTGCAAGAAGTGCGAATATTGCAATCAACGCAAGGGGAAATCCCTTGATCATACTGCCAAAGGATTCTCTGCGCTCCTTTTCCTGACCTTCCAAAGAATATGAAAGTCCGGGGTAGCTTCTTGCCAAATCCGGAAGAAGTGTACGACTGAGGTCTTCTATTATTTCCTGTGCATTGGAGACTTTGCTGTAAACATTGGCTGAAACATTTACCACCCTTTTCCTGTTTGTCCTGTTGATTTCGTTGAATCCTTTTCCCTTCTCCACATATGCCGCCTGAAGGAGAGGGATTTCAGTATTTCCGGGAATTCTAATTCGCATTGCTTCGAGATTGGCAAGTCTTTTCCTTTCTTCGGGAGGATATTTCACCATTACCTTGACTTCATTTCTTCCTCTTTGAAAACGCAGTGCTTCAGCTCCGTAAAATGCCGCCCTAATCTGCCTTGCCATTTCTTCTTCTGTGATTCCTAAGGTTCTTGCTTCAGGTTTGATTCGAATTTTCAATTCATCTTTTCCCCTTACGAATGTATCAACTATGCTTCCAACACCGGGATATTTAGCCAGTGCCTGTTTAACCTTTTCAGAAGCCATTTCCAAGACTTCAGGATTATCATGCGAAAGCTGAATATCAATGTTTGCGCCGCCAAAATGGGCAAGACTGGTATCGAAAGTTAGCGCCTCTACCCCGGCAATATTGGGAATTTTACTGCGTATTTTTCTTCCTATTTCTTCAGCAGGTATACCTCTCTCCTCCACATCTTCAAGATGAATGGCTATATCCGCTATATGGGAATTTGAACCCGATGCTTCAGCCGATATGCCTCGAGATGACATTTTACCGCCAATCACTGAGTAGATATGCTTGATTATCGATTTATTCTTTCCTCGTTCTTTGTCATATTCTGCTGCTGCTTCCCTTGCTTTTTCAGCTATTATTTTTTGAACTTTTGCTGTCTCGCTCAATGGTGTGCCCGGCGACATTTCAAGGGCAATGAGAATTACATTACTGTCCACTTCCGGCATAAAAACAAATTTGAGGATTCCCCCCTGCACCATTCCAATAACTGCAATTAGAACAAAAATGCTCACAGCAATTGTATTATAACGGTTATTCAAACAGACTTTTAAAAATTTTCTGTATGGCCCTGAAATGAAATTTGTGAGTTTAGTGCTGAAGAAGGATAAAATTTTATGGCTTGCACTTAGTAGAATTCCTTCTTTCCTTTTGTTGGATTCACCTGAAAGATGTGATGGTAGGATAAAAAGAGACTCAATCAAAGATACTAAAAGAAGTGTTATGACTATCATAGGAATAACTTTGATGAATTTTCCCATTATTCCACCTACAAAGAGAAGCGGGACGAATGCCGCTACAGTTGTAAGCACTGAGAATATGACAGGTACGGCAACTTCTATTGCGCCGTCTATTGCCGCGCGAAGATGCGTTTTCCCCATTTGCCTATGGGCATAGATATTTTCTCCAATAACGATTGCGTCATCTACAAGAATTCCAAGTACGAGTATGAAAGCAAAGAGTGATATCATATTTATTGAAACGCCCAAGAAAGGAAGTATAAAGAGCCCTCCGAAAACGGAAATGGGGATTCCCAGCATTACCCACATTGCAAGACGAATTTCAAGAAACATACCGAGCACTAAAAGGACGAGACAGAGCCCAAAGAATGCATTTTTCTTGAGAAGACTCAATCTGCTTGCGAGATTCTCAGAGCTGTCATTCCAAATTATGAGGTTAAGTGAAGATGGAAGTGTTTCCTTCTTCTTTTTAATGTATCTTTTTACTGCATCTGAAATGACAGTCGGTTTTTGGTCTCCCACTCTGGAAACTTTAATCATCACAGCAGGTTTGCCATCGCATATTGAGAAGGTATCTGTTTCGCTGAATGTGTCTTTTACTTTTGCGATGTCTTTCAATTTTACTTCTGTGCCGTCTATGTTCGTAATTATTGATATGTCTTCATATTCTTTTGCCCAATATCGCTTCTCTTTTGTTCGAAGAAGAATGTTGCCTTCCGCTGTTTTTACTGTTCCTGCAGGAAGATCAAGAGAAGCGCGCTTCAATCTTGCGGCAACTTGATTTAAAGTCAGATTATATCGGCGAAGGTTTTCTTCAGGAATCTCAACTGAAATTTCATAAGGACGGACACCGACCAAGTCCACTTGAGTGATTTCAGGAAGCGCCAAAAGTTCTTTTTGAATTATATCCGCCTGTTCTCTCAATATCCATTCGGTGGTATCTCCATAAAGTACTATTGACACAACTTGATTTCTGCTTACAAGCTTTGATATTACAGGTTTTTCTGCATTCTCAGGGAAGGTGGTTATTCGATCAACAGCAGACTTGATATCCTGAAGAATTATATCAGGATCTTCTCCTTCCTCGAGCTCTGCATCGATAATTCCTATTCCCTCCATAGCGGTTGAACGCACTTCTTTTATGCCTGCTATTCCCGAAATATTTTCTTCAATTTTTAGGATTATTCCTTCTTCAATCTCTTCAGGTCCTGCACCTGGATATGACATTGATATCTGAATCATATCCAGTGTCATTTCAGGGAAAATTTCCTGTTTGATAGAAAAGGCATTGATTAAGCCCCCTACAATTAGAAGCAGCATCAATAGATTTGCCGCTACATGATTTTTTGCCATCCATTCAATTGCTTTTTTCATTCAGCAACTCCTCCATTGACAGGACTTACTACTAAGCCGTCTGCGGCACCGGGAATATTTGTAAGTAGAAGGCGATCACCGCTATCGAGCCCATCTTTGATGAGAAGGACATCTTCTTCGCGGTGAAGAACTGTAATTTTCTGTTTTCTCAATCGATTTGAATTGTCTATGAGCCACACTGTTGAATCATTTAAGAGTAATTTTCTTGGGATAGCACAAATCGACGGAAATAATTTTCCTTTGATATGTACCTTTACAAAACTCCCAATAGCCAAATTGGGCGCTTTGTCTTCTCTTCTTTTCTTTAATTGATAGGGGTCTGACACCTCAACTACAACTCTTGGCATCCTGTCTAATCTGTTTATTTCTCCAAGTATTCTCACTACTTTCCCCTTCCATACAAAATTATTGTCAGGAGTCTCTAAAATGACTTCTGCTTCTGCGCCTTCCTTTTTACTTTTCATTTGTGGTATATCAATCCAATACAAATCCTTTTGAGGAAGAGGCACGATAATTTCCACACTGTCCGTGCCTGCTATTGTGCCAACACTGTTTCCTGCGCGGACATACTCTCCAATATCAATATCTTCTGTCCTGATAAGGCAGTTGAACGGAGCTTTTACAACTGTCCTTTGAAGGTCGAGCTTTGCCTGTTTGAATCTCGCTTCGGCAACTTTATAATCGTCAAGGGCTTTTTCGTAGGCATTTTCATTTATCATTCCTTTTTCAAAAAGAGCTTTTGAACGGTTGTATTCATTTTTGAGCCGCTGTAAGTTTGCTTTTGCCTGAGCAAGGGCAAGCTCATAATCAATTGGCTCTATTTTGAAAAAAACTTCACCTTTTCTGAAAAAGCCGCCTTTTAGAAAGTGAGGTGAAAGGTAAACTATTCTCCCGCTCACTTGCGGAGTTATATTGGCTTCCTGCTTGGGAGTTACCTCTCCTGTTCCTGAAACAGTAATCTGATAGTCCTTTTTTTCAACAGTTAAGAAATTTACAAGGGGTCCTGTGTTTTTTTCAATCTTTTTATTTGGTGCAGGCTTGGACTGTACAAGCGCCCAACGGACAACAAAACCGAGAGCAATGATTATGAATGGAATTAATATTTTCTTTATTTTTGTCTGCCGGCTCATTTCATTGACCTCGTATATATATGATGAATAAATATCGTTAAAGAATTATGATTTAAATGTATTGAATTTGTATATATTTTTTATTGATGAGTAGTTTTAGAATGAAGATTTGTCAAAAAAAAATTAGATTTTCAAT
>RFHX01000189.1 GCA_003695725.1 Candidatus Schekmanbacteria bacterium | reverse complement strand
GATCACAGGCACACCACACTGCATTGCTTCGAGTGGCGGAAGCCCAAACCCCTCATAAAAAGATGGGTAGACGAACATCATGGCCCCGCTATATAAAGGAGCCAAGTCCTCATCTGGAATATAACCGGTGACTATAATTCTATCTCTAAATGCTGGTGCATTGGAAATTTCATTAAATATATGCTCGAAGTCCCAACCTTTTGTGCCTACCAGAACCAGATTCAGATCAGATAAACGATTCTCCTGCAAAAGACTCAGGAACGACTTGATAGTTTGTGCAATATTTTTTCTGGGCTCCAAGGTGCACAAACTCAAGATATAAGGAGCGGGAGGTATTCGATACTTTTCCTTCACGGCCTTTATCCTCTCTGTATCGCTACATGGATAGAATGAATCAGAAGCAGCCAAGTGAGTCACAACCACACGCGAAGGATCAATCTCTTTGTAGTTACACAAATCATCTTTAGTGGATTGAGAAATAGCCACAACCCAATCGCCAGGGGCAATAGAATTTACTACTTCATGGATCAAATGATCTTCATTGAACTCGAAGTATTGGGGGTACAGGATAGGAATCAGATCATAAACCGTTATGAACCTTCTAAGATTAGCTTCGCCCTTTGTTCTTTCGGGAAGTGGATAAAATGTGGAATGAAAAACATCTGCCCGGCTTAGAACAGCTTGATCCAGGCTAGGATTCAAAAAGTTCAAATATTTGAGAGTATAATTAAAAGCTCGTAGGAAAATTCTCATCTGATGCTTCGATGCAGATGGCTCCTGGTAGATATCTGTCATCATGTCTATCAATTTTTTGGTCAGACCGCTTCCCCGATAAAAACATTCCCCAAAAGGCACAACGTCTTGTTCAAGGTACTTTCGGGCTTGGAGAAACTGACCAAATGACTGGAATGCACAGAGCTGGAGGTCCAACTCGTCCGACCCATATAATCTCAGAGCTACATTCTCAATGACTCTCGCAATTCCTGTCCTTGCCCTTTGATGATAAAAGCCCGTACCAAGGACGGAAATGTCATAAATTACTTTCATAGCCTATAGACAAGTCGCATACGTTAGCACACTTAGAATCAACATCGAGCATTCTCTCATTATTTCTGAAATAACACATCAACATACCATGGGACAGATTCGGCAATATCCAGCAACTCATCAAATGACTGAATAGTCCCAATATAAGATCCAAAGTTATCCCAAATAGTCATTTCCTTATATCCAAAGTTTTGGATTAATTGGAGAAAGTCTCGCGGATTTATATTTAAATCGCGCATCAATCTAAGATGAAACTCTATAAAGAGCAGAGGATCCATGTCAGTCAAGACTTTTCTAGCTCCCTGTAATACTGACAACTCATTGCCATCAACATCGATCTTGATCATTTTAATGTCATAACCACTAAACATTTGGTCAACAGTTACAATCGGCAGCGTAAAAGAATCAACGTAGCGATGTTCATCATATCTTTTCAACGCCCCAGCGGTGCCTACTTGACCATGAATAACAATCTCGTTTCCTGCAACATCTCCCATAGCACAGTTGTATAATTTCACGTTTGTACACCCAAATGATGATTTGTTAAATTCAAGCAATTCATAAAAATCGGGTATCGGCTCTATACAGTGAAATGTTAGATTTGGATAACGCCCCGCTATGGGAATAAAGCTTGCCCCTATATTTGCCCCAATTTCGAGGATATCCCCGCTAGATTTGGACAAGTACTTTCCAAATATATCCTGAAGGTGATTATCCCACCCTTCACCAGTCAAAATAGCATCGCCAATACTGTCGTTCATAAATACTTTAAAACAATGGCCTTGGTAAAATGCATTGGCAACCTTACGTTCATGGGCAAGATTTCGTTGATCAATTCGGCTGATTCTATAACCGAAGAGGTTGAATATTTTTTGAATCATTTGTTTAATTCTGAGCATTTTTTTACCCTGCCTTTATTTTACTTTTATTACCATCATGCAATTACCCATCCTATCTTTGGGATGATCCATCGTCGGCCCATCAAACATTCTTAGCATCACTAAGGGATCAGTTGACGAATAAAAAATACCCTTTCTGATACAATTCCGCATATATTTATCAAAAATCCCAGGTTTTTTTTCAATATAATATTCCTTAGAAATGACATCAATATTATGTTGCGCGATAAGGCGCTCATTTATTGCTTCTTCATCGTAGAAACGTTGAAAAAAAAACATTTTTCTTTCTCTATCCCAACTTTGGGAACCATAAGGGTCATGAGCTCTAAACTCTTCGTAATATTCTCCCATAACTGGGAACGTAATGATAATTTTACCGCCTGGACGAGCAACACGCACAAACTCTGCCATTGCGGCACTGTCTCCATCATCACTTATGTGCTCTATGACACTAATGGAAACAACTACATCAAAGGAATTGTCTGGGAAGGGAAGCTTGGTAGCGCTTACGCCATCCATAAATCTGATGCTTGCATCTTGTAGAAGGCTAGCCATACCTCTTGATTCATCCAGATCATTCGGGTCTGGATTCACCATTGTTAGATTAATATTTCTGTTCATAGCCAAAAAAAGGGGCAAAATTCTCGGAGATGAGACGTCTAGTATTGACGCACTGCCCTCTAATGATATCCACCTGTATACGAAGTCAAATTCAAAATACCTAACTGATGACACAGGATTCACTAATAAATTAAAATATTTGTGTAAATTTCCTCGCATCATTCCTTTAAGGGCTAATTTCCTGCCGAACAAATCAAATTCCATTCCTGGTAATTTATTTATTCTTGCAAAAAAGAAGGAATAAAGTGATTTGGATATTATCCACATAATTGCACATCGCCAAAACACCTTTCTTCCAACTTCTATTACTAATGAGGCCATAGTCATTTTTCTCCTACGATTTCCCATTTGGCTATAAGGGGGCTTAAAATTCCTCTCCAGTCTGTACTTTGATACCGATTCATTTCACTAGATGTTGCCTCAATGGAAAATGTCAAAACATTATATTCAAGAAAGTATTGCTTTGTATTTGGAGTATCCGCGCCAACAGAGATCGAATACCTCCCACTATTTAGAAGGCCAGCAGGTATTACACATCGAACAGTTTGACTCCCAATTTTCCTCCCATGGTCCTTAATTCCAAAAGCGCTAGAACTGTGAATCAAGTCTACCCCGAAATTATCTTTAATAATCAATCCAATCATTACTTCCCGAATATTTTTAGCCGCATAGGTCTCAACCTCAATAACAAAAGGTTCCGTAATTTTAATTGTGCTGCTCACTTTTGAAGATTGGAAAACACTTACACGTTTTAATTTTAGTTCATTGTCTCCAGGCATATGAGGCGGATTCCATACTTTCTCAGCACTATCAACATCACCAGATGTCATATACGATTGTATAACCTCAGACATTTTCCCTGTGGTAGAAACCTCTCCCCCTGAAAGCAACACTCCTTTATCACATAACTGCCCTACGGTTCCCATATTATGGCTAACAAATAGAACTGTCCGCCCTTCTTTACCTACTGCTTCCATCTTGCCCAGGCACTTCTTCTGGAACTGCGCATCGCCCACGGCCAGCACTTCATCCACAATCAGAATCTCCGGCTCCAGGTGCGCAGCCACGGCAAAGGCCAGGCGCACATACATGCCCGAGGAATAG
>RFHX01000188.1 GCA_003695725.1 Candidatus Schekmanbacteria bacterium | reverse complement strand
GGGGTAATTATACAACTGATTTTCAATGCGAAAAGAACTGAAAAAAATTTTTCACTAAGAGAAAAATTTTTTTCATTCAATGATTGGTTTGCCCCTTTTCATTACAAGTACAAACTATCTGTGCCATTGATTGGGGATTCCCCATATTTATGCAATAGGAGTAATCTAAGTTTCAGAAGTCATATAATAGACTAATTTCTGGTAAAATCTTCGAACTAAAAGGATAAGCACTATTTTGATAGACTTTCTACAGGACTTACTTGGATATTATTGCCTTCATTTCCAGAACTGCTTCCATCAGGCAATTCATAATTGCTTATTATATTTTGCAGTTTCCCATAGCGCATTTTCAATTCATTGACCTTTGATTCAGACAATTCAATATTTTTCTTTATCTCGTCTATTTCTTCTTCAATATTATGGATGTCTTTTTGAAGATTTGACATTGTAACCATATCTGAGGGAATAGGCATATTGCTTGAATGAAAGCGTTTAGTTAGGGCAAGAAGTCTTTCTTTGGCTTCCTTTATATTGTAAAGATATTCGAGGCGTGAATGAAGCTTTTCAATAGATTCAATAAGTAAATTTACACCTTCTTCAAGAAAATCGATTTCTTCCGTTATTTCATCTATATTCCTTGAGTTTTCACTGAATATATTTATTTCAATATTTCCCCTGATTATCTCATAACTTCCGCCGCTGATTTCTGAAGCTTCATAAATGTGATTTTGAAGAGTAAAGATTTCATTATAATAATTATTCCATTTTTCCGGTTCCTCATTGGAATCGATTTTTTTTATCTTTTCAATTAATTCCTTCATCCTTGCCATTCCATTTTTTATGAATTTTTCAGAATCCGCAGAAAGCTTGTTGGTAAGCAAGATTTTTTCCTTTTGAAGTGTCGTGTATTCAGTGGAAAGTTCTCGCACATCCTGAAGAAGCTCTTGAATTTTACTGTCAGCAGAGTTTGGGATAAGTTTTCCCGAATTCTTCTTTTCTTCTATTTTGATTGACTTTTCCTTTGATTCTTTTTCTATTTCGGATTGTCTTTTTGAAATAGCATTGAGCCGTTCTTTTATACTGATGATTTCATTCCAGCTTACATTTCCTTTTGACAACTTTTCCGAATTTTCACTTAGAGCAGGGTAAGAAAAATAATTGAAAAGAAACAGAGCCATAAGGATGATTATCAAGCCGTATTTTTTGAGTTTATACCGCAGGGCGTTCCTTTCAACTCCCAATTCTTCAGCAGTTTTTGAAATATTCCCATTACATCTTTTATAGGCATTTTCTATTATATCCTTTTCATATTCTGAAATTCTTTCCTGTAATTTTAGATTTTCATTGCCATTGAAGTTGAATATCTTCTTCCTCTCTTCTTTCTGTATGCCAATAGGCAAGTCTTCTTTTTTGAGCATTGGTCCTTCAGCAAGGACTACAGCCCTTTCTATGACATTTTCGAGCTCTCTAACATTTCCGGGCCAATGATATTTTTTCAATATATTCAGCGCTTCATCTGTTATTCCTTTTATTCTTACTTTTCCGGAAAAGGATTTTTCACTTTGATATTTATTCAGGAAATGATTTACAAGAGCAGGTATATCCTCAACCCTTTCCCTCAAAGGAGGGAGAGTGATGGAGATTACATTCAGGCGGTAATACAAATCTTCTCTGAATTTCCTTTTCGCCACCAATTCACTGAGGTCCTTATTAGTAGCCGCAATTATCCTGACATCTACTTTTCTTGTTTTATTGTCTCCGATTCTTTCGAATTCTTTTTCTTGAATAACATTAAGGAGTTTGACCTGTGCAGGAGGTGAAAGTTCGCCTATTTCATCGATAAAAATACTACCTCCATCAGCAATTTCAAACCTTCCGGGGCGGGATTTTGTAGCCCCTGAAAATGCTCCTTTTTCGTGTCCAAAGAGTTCACTTTCCAGTAGTGTTTCAGGATAAACACTACAATTGATTTTTATGAATGGACCGGCGCTTCGATTGCTTCTATAATGGACTGCGCGTGCAACAAGCTCTTTCCCTGTGCCGCTTTCACCATAAATAAGCACATTTGAATTGCTGTTTGCCACTTTTTCAATAAGTGAATAAACCTGCATCATTCTTGGGCTTTTACCTACTATATTGTCAAAGTCATAATGGCTCTTTTCCTCATTTTTGAGGTATTCATTTTCTATTGAAAGTTTTTTTACCTCCCTGATTAATGAGAGTTTTTCAAGAGCTTTCTTGACTTTAAGCTCGAGGTCTTCAAACTTGAAGGGCTTTTCTATGAAATCAAATGCACCTCGCTTCATTGCTTCAACAGCAATATCAACTGAAGCATGTGCCGTTATCATTATTACAGGGGAGTCTATTTCAGATTCTTGAACCTTTTTCAAAAATCCAATGCCATCGAGCCCGGGCATTTTGATGTCAGCAATGATTACATCGAATCGTTGCTCATCGATTTTTTCCAATGCTTGAAGTCCATTTTCTGCTTCCGTTACAGAATATCCCTCTTGCGAAAAGGAAAGATTCAATCCTTTTCTGAAGCTTTTGTTGTCATCAACTATGAGTATCTCAGGTCCTTTATTCATCTTTTTTTTTTAAAAAAGAGCTAAATTTAATTATATATGCAATATTCGTGCCAAAAAACTGATAGAGTCGATTTTAATTTTTCTTTCTCCCTTTATTTTTCTTTCTCACCTGCCATATTTGTTAATTTTAAACACTTTTTTGAACTCTTCAAGATTTTTGACTCTGCAGCCAAGCATTGCTGAAATCTTGCAAACAGCAGGCATCTTTATGTGATTTTCTGAAAGAATTTTTTCATTTTCAAAGGCATCCCGTGTTTTTCCGTCGAAAACAGCTTCTCCATTTTTCATTATGATGAGACGCTGGGCATAATTGCTTATTACATACATAGAATGGGTCACCATAATTATAGTGTGTCCCTTCTTGTTTAATGCTAAGAGAAGGTTCATCATCCCTTTTAGCTCATTATAGTCAAGGCCTGTCGTAGGTTCGTCAAGGATGATGATATTGCTCTGCGCGGCAAGGACAGAGGCTACGGCAATCTTTTGTCTTTCTCCTTTGGTAAGGACAAAGGGGTCGTATTCAGCAAAATCTGAAAGCCCAACTGCTCTCAAAGCGCTATCTACTCTTTCTTCTATTGCCTTCTTGCTGAGCCCTAAGAGTTTGGGTGTAAATTCCACTTCTGCTCTTACTGTTTCCGAAAAAATCTGGCAGTCAGGGTTTTGAAAGACAAATCCTGCTCTTTGGGCTAATTCCAAGCTGTTGTATCCTGAAATATCTTTTCCCTTTAATTTCACCGTTCCTTTTGTTGGCTTTAAAAGACCATTGAAATGTTTTATGAGAGTTGTTTTGCCGCTGCCGTTTCCTCCTGCAATGGCTGTTATTTCTCCCTTTTTAAATTCATTGGATACATTATTCAATACATAGTTTTTGCCGTTGTAAGCAAAACTGACATTGTCAAGTTGGATTTCCGGCTCAGAATTCGAAACTTTTCTAAAGTAATCTTCTTCTTCCTTCTTGATTTTAGAAAATGCTCCATAATCTATTTCATAGCCGATTTCATTTATCCACTGCACTGCCTCTTCTTCATTTCTAAAGATTTTTTTTGAATTTGTGATTTGCGATAACTCTGCAAGTTGAGGCGGCATTATTCCGTGGCTTTCGAGAAAGTCGATTCTTTTGAATATTTCTTCAGCACATTCATCAGCAACTATTTTTCCTTCTTCCAAAACGATGCATCTGTCTGCATATAAAAGTTCATCAGTTTCATGCTCTACTGCAACAATTGTTCTTTTGTTGTCTTCTTTGATTTTTTTCATAAGGGAAAAGATGCTTTCTTTCCCTTCCGGATCAAGGTCAGTCGTAGGTTCATCCAAACATATCAAACGAGGTTCCATTGCAAGCATAGAAGCAATAGCTAAGCGTTGTTTTTCACCGCCTGAAAGCATTGCCGGCTGGCGATTTTCAAATCCGGATAACCCTGTAAGAGCAAGGTAATTTGATATGGATTTCTCGATTTCTTCCCTTCCAATACCAAGATTTTCAAGCCCAAATGCCACTTCAAGGTCAACACTTGTTGAAAAGAGTTGAGATTCAAAGTCCTGAAATACGATCCCCACTTTTTGGGATGTTTCTGCAAGGGAACTTTCCGATATGTTCATTTCGTTCAAATAAACGCTTCCGCTGAATTCCCCTTTTATGAAAAGAGGTATTAATCCATTCAATGTCAAGAGAAGGGTTGATTTTCCTGCACCGCTTTTTCCAAGGATTGCCACAAATTCTCCTTCACCAATAGTGAAGGAAATATTGTTTAGCTGTTTCATTTTGGAATTTTTGTATGAAAAGGTTACTGCATCAACTTTCAAAAAGGATTTTCTTTTTTCAGCCATATCAGTTTTACGCCATTATGCATCCAACAATTGTAATGATGAGGAAAGGGAAAACAGTTATTCCTGTGCCGTTTTCAAGAAACCAAATTTTTTGAGAAAAGAAAGGAATTTTGCCTGAGAATCCGGAGGAGACAATTATTCCTGATGTAAATGCGCCTAAACTTCCAACGACAATAAGAATCTTTGATGTTTTTGATGCAGTGCATTTTCTAAAATCTGATTCTTTGAGTATATCAGTCCATAGCATATCCCATCGTTCAATTCTTGGGTAAAGGACCAAAAAAACGAGCGGTCCAAGAACAACTGAAACAATAACATTATTGATAAAGATAATCGAGCCAAGCACTGAAAAGGGGACAAGCCCTAAAATATCAAGACCCCAAGCAATGAAAGCGGCACAGGCGGCACTCGATACAACTCCAACATAAAGAAAAAAAGAACAAAAGATAAGTTTGCTCTCCTTCTGCCAGTAATTATGATAGATTTCCCTTGCATTTATTAAACGATAAGCCGTTAGACTGAAAAAGAAATTTCCAATGAAGCCGAAAATTGTGCCTATACCAAGAGTGCCAAAAAAATCTCCTATAAGATTGCCAATGGCAGAGCCCCAAGCACCTGCAGGCCCAAAAAGTATTCCAAAAACAACGGGTATTACCGAAGCAGGCCGAATCTCCGTCGAGCCGGGAATAATCGGAATGCTTTTCATAGGTATCAAAATTGCAGCAAAGATTGCGGCTGTAATAGCGCAAAGGACTACCATTTTTGTATATTTCCACATTGTTACTATTTCTCGCATCTTTTTCTCCTTTACGGCTTTACTATTTGAAAATAATCTTTCTTAAATTTTGCAAATATCAATTATACTTTAATCTCCTTTTAAAAAACAGGAAAATAGAGTATATTTAAAAGTAAGTATGAGCGGCAGAATAAAACTCAATGATGGTTTTAAAGCCGCTGTCATTGGCGGTGGTCCGGCAGGGAGTTTGTTTGCGCATTTCCTGATAAAACTTTCCCGCAAGAAGGGAATAACTGGAAGCATAGATATCTACGATGGCAAATCATTTTCAACAAATCTTCCTCGCGACTGCAATATGTGCGCAGGCGTACTTGGTTATAAGGTGATCAAAAAGCTTTTCGATGAAGGTATCAATCTCGATGAAAGGTCTGTTCGGCAGGAAATAAATGGATATGCCTTTCATTTGAAAGAAAGATTCATTACTCTTTACAAAGACCCGAATACTCCTATCTATTCAGTTTTTCGTGGAATAGGTCCTCTTTCGTCAGAAGAAGGATATGCAAGCTTCGACCGTTTGTTGTTGGATAAAGTCGTTGAAGAAGGCGCCTGTTGGAAAAAGGAAGTCGTAAAAGAGATAAGGATAAATGGGAATAGCGGCATCTCCTTGGTGGCAAATGAAGATGAGAAAGAGATAGAATACGATTTTGTTGCAGGTGCTTTCGGCGTCAATACAAATTTTCATAAAAAAATTCCTTTTGGTTATGTTCCGCCTGCCACTTGGCATGCATGCCAGGCAGAAATTGTCGTAGATGAAGAATTTGTTGATAAGAAACTTGGCAATATGATTCATCTCTTCAACTTTGGCGATAAAAAGCTGAAGTTTATTGCCATTACTCCTAAAAAGAATATTCTTACCCTTACGGCAATTGGTGAACATGTTAAAATTGCCGACCTCAAAGATGCAATTCAAAACAGTGAAATAAAAAATTATCTGCCTTCTGTTGAGAATATTGTATGCCATTGTCACCCAAAGCTTCCGGTAACTTCAGCTAAACAACCCTACTATGACAGAATGGCAATCATTGGTGATGCCTGTGATTCAAGGTATCTTAAAAACGGTATCGAGTCGGCATATTATACTGCCTTTTTTGCCGCTGATGCAGTTGTCAACTATGGTATCGACGCAGGATCACTGAAAAAGCATTTCTATAAAAAATGCCGCAGAATGTTCAATATTGACAACAAATACGGCAAGATAATGTTCTTCATCAATGACCATGTAGCGAATAATAGATTCTTGGCTTCTCTTCAGGCATCCGTGGCTGATATCGAGCATAACCGTACCTTGCCGTCATCGCGGCATATGAGTAAATGTATGTGGTATTTTTTCAGTGGTGAAGCCCCCTATAAATGGATTTTATTGAGAAGTCTTCATCCAAGACTCCTTTTTACCTTTTTTCTGCAGTTTTTTGTTAATCTTTTTTCTGAATTGAAGAAAGGGAAAAAGAGCACCAATGAATCTGAAGAAATAAAGCAAAAGATTCGGAGAAAAATTATTGCTGTACCTCACTATACGCTTGATAAAGGGGGACGGGTGCTGATAATAGGAGGAGGGCCTGCCGGGGCAAGCTGTGCGATTACACTTCTAAAGTTAGCTGCTGAAAAGAAGAGAGACATCAAGGTTACAATTTTTGAGGGCAAAGATTTTTCGAATCACTTTAATCAGTGTATGGGAATTCTTTCTCCTGACGCTATGAGAGTCCTATATTCGCTTGTTGGCGTAAATATGCCTCAAGCTATTTTTAGAAGCAGAATAGAGAAGTATGTCCTCTGTACGGATGAAGAAGAAATCGACCTTATAAGAAGAGAAGATAATAAACCTTTCTATACTGTACGAAGAGTAGAAATGGACCGCTATCTCTTGAATTATGCAAAAGCGCTGGGGGCAGAGGTTATTCATAGCCGCGTCTATGGAGTCGAATTTCCGCATACCTCTTTCACGAATGAAGTTAGAGTTTATAGTGAAAGCTCTTTCCGAAAAGCTGATGTTGTTGTCGGAGCTTTCGGACTCGATGATGCAATGCTTGAAGTTTTTGAGTATGCTACAGATGGCAAATATCGACGCCCTGCGAAAGTTATGAAAACTTTTTTGACTAAGATTGATGTCAAACATGAAGAAATCGATGAAAGATTTAGAAACGGCATATACGCTTTTCTTTTGTCTTCACTCAAAAATGTTGAGTTTGGCGCAGTTGTGCCAAAATATGATTATATTGTAGTCAATATTGCAGGAAGAAACATTACATCAAAAGATATGGATATGTTTTTGATGGACAAATCTGTAAGAAATATAATACCTAAGGTTGATTATGGTAATCTTAAATATTATTCCGGCACATTCCCAATTTCTTATGCATCAGGAGTATATGGAGACAGGTATGTTATTGTGGGGAATGCAACAGGATGGGTTAAACCTTTTAAATCTCACGGCATCGATATGGCGCTTATGACAGGAGTCAGGGCGGCAGAAGTTATATTCAATCAGGGATATTCTGAAGATGCGCTAAGTTATTATGCCCATTTATGCAAAGATTTGGTTTCTGATTATTACTATGGTGCAATGATTCGATATTTATGCACTTTAGGTAGTAATATGAGGGCAATTGAGCTTTTTGTAAGATATTCTCGTGATAATAGATATTTTTATGATATACTCTACAATACGATTTCAGGAGACAAAACTTATAGGGAAATTGCGCTTAATCTTCTTCAAATGAAACTATTGAAAACAATGATTCCTGCCACACTGAAAAGCTTCTTTAGGCGGCGATAAAAAAAGTTTTTTGAGTGCTCATATCATCTCGATGCTCAAGAAAAATGGATATGGACACAGTAGTAGCACACTATAATGAAATACTTTAATGAATTGTTTTAGGAAACCCCTGACGGAATCACTTCCAAACACGGAATGCCTATTCTGGAAGCTTTACCGATTCATATTCGCTCAATTTATCAAATACTATTTTTTTTATTTCATTTAGACGTTCAGGGGAAACTGCTTCAAACCTCAATACAAGGACCGGCTGTGTATTCGATGCCCTTATTAATCCCCATCCTCCTTCTGTCATAAAACGGACTCCATCCACATCTATCACTTCATACTGCTTTTTGAAGTATTCTGCTACTTCGCTGACTATTTTGAATTTTTCACTATCAGAGCAGTCAACTCGAATTTCAGGAGTGTTATACATTTTTGGGATATCTGAGAGCAATTCTGAACACTTTTTGCCGCTTTTTGAAAGAAGCTCTGCCATCCTGCACGATGCGTAAATGGCATCGTCATAGCCAAAGTATCTGTCTGCAAAGAACATATGTCCGCTCATTTCTCCCCCAAGTGGAGCATTCAGCTCTTTCATCTTATTTTTGATGAGTGAATGCCCTGCTTTCCACATAATAGGTTGTCCGCCATGCTTTTTCACATCATCGAACAAGGTTTGTGAACATTTAACTTCAAATACAATGGGCTGTGAACCGTTTTTTAGAATTTCCCTTGAAAAGAGAATCATTAATTGGTCACCCCAAATGATGTTGCCCTTATCATCGATTACGCCGATTCTGTCAGCATCTCCATCATAACCGATTCCCATATCATAGTTCCCACTTACGACAGTTTCTATGAGTGTTTTGAGGTTTTCTTCAATTGTCGGGTCGGGGTGGTGGTTGGGAAAATTGCCGTCAGGTTCACAAAAGAGCTCTTTTACTTCACAGCCAAGCTTCCTCAAAAGAGCTGGTGCAATATGGGAGGCAGTGCCATTTCCTGCATCTACAACAATCCTTAGGGGCTTTTCTAATTTTATCCTTTCAGCAATCATATCGATGTATTTTCCCTTGATATCACTCTTTTCAGATGTCCCATTGCCTGATGAAAAATTTCCGCTTTCAATGATTTTCCTTATCTCCTGAATTTCTTCTCCATAGAGTGTTGTTTTATTATTGCAAAGTTTCAGTCCATTGAATTCAGGAGGATTATGGCTTCCTGTTATCATTACTCCTCCGTCAACATCGAGCGAAAACAGCGAATAATAGAGTACCGGTGTAGGCACCATCCCTATATCTATGCAGTTGCATCCTGCAGATGTTGCTCCACGAATAATGGCATCCTTGAAGGATTCAGAACTCAACCGAATGTCGTAACCTATAGAGATTTTATTTTTTCCTTCCCTGTTGAGGTAGGTTGCAAAAGCTTTTCCTATCAATTCAACAACTTCAGGAGTAAGGTCGCTTCCAACAAGACCTCTTATGTCATATTGTCTAAAGATTTGTGGATTTATCATTTCATATCTCCCTCTATTAAATAGAAAAAATTTGCTTTCAGAATTTTGTGTGATTGGTTTGATAAAAAATTTTTAGAACAGTGAAATATAAGCAGGAATTTTAGATACTTTCAACAGTTTTTCTCAATCCTTCTTTGAAATGCACTTCAGGTTTGTAGCCAAGAAGTCTTTCTGCTTTTCTTATGTCTGCAAGAGAATGCAGTATATCTCCGGGGCGAGGGTCAGCATAAATTGGTTTTATATTCGTTCCCAAAATCTCATTGAGTTCATCAACCAATTGATTGACGGTGACTCTTTTACCGCAGGCAATATTGATGATTTCTCCTGATATTCCCTCCTTCTCAGAGGCAAGCATATTGGCGTTGACAACATTTTTGACAAAGGTGAAATCTCGTGATTGCTTGCCATTGCCGAATATTGTAGGTCTTTCCCCTGACTTCATCTTTTTTACAAATATGGAGATGACGCCGGAATAGGGCGAAGATGGGTCTTGTCTTGGACCAAAAACATTGAAGTAGCGCAGTATTACAGTTTCTATGCCATAAAGATTTGAAAAGACCTTGCAGTAATACTCTCCTGTTACTTTGGTTATGGCGTATGGTGATAGGGGAGACGGCTTCATTTCTTCATACTTGCTGTCTTCTTCTGTATCACCATAGGCAGAGGAAGAGCCTGCAAATATTATTCTTCTCACTCCTGCATCCCTTGCCGCAACAAGAAGATTTAGCGTGCCGTCTATATTTGCAGAATTGCTTGTAATAGGGTCCTGGACAGACCTTATAACCGATGGAAGTGCGGCAAGATGAAAAATCATATCTACATTCTTTACTGCAGATTTCACCTCTTCCATATTACGCAGATCTCCGCGAATAAACTCTATTTTTCCTTCAAGATGTTTCAGGTTTTCTGATTTACCTGTTGAGAGATTGTCAAAGACCCTCGTCTTCCATCCTCTTTTTGCGAGCTCATCGCAGATATTTGAGCCGATAAAACCGGCGCCGCCTGTCACAAGATAAATAGCCATAATTATTCAGAGAAGAACTATCTTTTTTCTGTTCCTTTTGAAATTTTTGAGAGCATTGCGAGTATCGACAATTAACTTGGAATGTTTGACTACTTTTTCGTAATCGATACAGCTATGGTTTGTTGTTATGACAACGCAATCTGCGTTTTTGATCTCATTGGGCGTAAGATTTTTTGATTTGTATTTTTTCCCCTTGAGCGTAAAAGATGGAATGTAAGGGTCATAATATGATATTTTTGCGCCCTTTTCATCCAATATTCCAATGATATCTAAGGCAGGAGATTCTCTCATATCATTGATGTCTCTTTTGTATGAAACTCCAATAATAAGTACTTTTGCTCCTTTGACGCTTTTATTCCTAATGTTCAGAGAATCTGTTATCTTTGATATTACGAATTCAGGCATATGAGAATTTACTTCACCTGCAAGCTCAATAAATCTTGCATTGAAGTTCAATTCCTTTAGTTTCCATGAAAGATAATGAGGGTCGATAGGTATGCAGTGCCCCCCCAATCCGGGTCCCGGATAAAATGGCATAAAACCGAAAGGTTTAGTGGCAGCAGCATCGATTACTTCCCAAACATTGATTCCAAGTTTGTCACAGATTAGCGCCATCTCGTTCACAAGCCCTATATTGACGCTTCTAAATGTGTTTTCCAAAAGCTTTACCATTTCTGCGCTGTCGCTATTTGATACCTCTGTGACGCTGTCTATAAATTGGGAATAAAAGAGAGCTGCTATCTTTGTACATTTAGGGCTTATCCCTCCTACGACTTTAGGAGTGTTTTTGGTGGTGAATTCTTTGTTGCCCGGATCGATCCTTTCAGGTGAAAATGCAAGGAAAAAATCCTTACCTGCCTTTAAACCTGACGATTCAAGAGTGGGCTTTATCAATTCTCTTGTTGTGCCGGGATAGGTAGTGCTTTCAAGTATTATAAGCTGTCCCTTTCTTATGAAATTTTTGACATTGTTGATTGCTGCAATGATATAAGAAATATCTGGATCTCTTGTCTTTCGGAGTGGAGTAGGGACACAGATTGTAATAATATCCGCTTTTTTTAAAATAGAATAATCTGTTGTAGATGAAAATCTTTTAGAATTGAGAGCATTTTTTAATATGTCATCGCTTACATCCAAGACAGGAGAGCTTCCTCGGTTTATCCTATTGACCTTTTTCTTTTCAACATCGATTCCGACTACTGAAAATCCGCCATTCACTATTTCCATAGCCAACGGCAGACCCACATAACCGAGTCCTATTACGGCAACTTTCGCTTTCTTTGTTTTTATAAGTTTATCTATGTTCATAATCGCAAAAATATATATACTCGAACTCTTTTTGTCAAAAGATTAAAAAACAATTTACATCTTTCAATTTTTTATTACATCTACTCTTGACCCTTATTTCCTTAGTATCTTATAATCATCGAAAAAAATAAAAATTATGAAAAAAATATCAGCCAAAATAAAAGTCAGGGGAATAGTTCAGGGAGTTGGATTCCGTTATTATACCGTCCGTGAAGCAAGAAGGATTGGTGTTTTCGGTTATGTCAAGAATGAATATGACGGTTCGGTCTTTGCCTATGCCGAAGGAGACGAAGAGGATGTCGATTCATTCGTCGAGTCATTAAAACGGGGTCCCTCTTCAGCTGTTGTTGAGAGTGTAGAAGTTGAAAAGGATGATTATACGGGAAGCTATAACGATTTTAGGATCGAGTACTAAATTATGAGACAGGTAAAAAAGAAAGGTAGGAAAGATAAGAAAACAGCACCAAATCCAAGAAGCGAAGTAATCAAAAGAAGAGTAGAAAAACTCTGTGATGAATTGAATAAAAGAAATATAGAAGGAATCTTTGTCGAATCAAGCTCCGATGCATGCAGGAAAATTAAGAAGATGATTCCAAAAGGCGCTACTGTGGCGTTGGGAGGGTCAGTAACGATTGTTGAGTCAGGAATTATCGATACTCTGCGGCAGATGGATATAAACCTTCTCGACCGCTATAGAGAGGATATTTCAAAGAAGGAAGTGGATAAAATGCGCCGTGAGGGTTTGATGGCAGATGTATTTGTTTCAAGCACCAATGCAATTACGATGAAAGGCGAACTGATCAATGCTGATGGAATCGGCAACAGAATTGCATCGATGATATATGGGCCGCAGAAAGTAATTATTGTCTGCGGAATAAATAAGATTGTAAAAAATATTCAGGAAGGAGTAGAAAGAATCTACCTCACAGCAGGCCCGATGAATAGTTTGCGTTTTAATGCAGATGCGCCTTGTGCAGAAACGGGTTTTTGCAAGGAAGACATCTGTTATCCGCCTCAAAGAATTTGCAATATGTTTTCGATTATAGAAGGGCAGGCTGAATCAGGCAGAATGTCGGTAATCATTGTAAATGAAATCTTGGGATTTTAAAAATCTCCTTTCTTTATATTATTTCAGTGAGAGGCTTCTATAAAAGCATAAAATTATTAAAAAGATATCTCTGATGCCTAAAATCATCAAAGGCAGCCAAGGAATTAAATCAGTCTTTACTTGAAAAAAAAGAAAAGCTTGATATAGACTCAAAAGAGTACTTCAATTTTTTTTAATATAAATTGATTTTAACGGGATGAATGTTTGAGATAAGATTTCATGGCAGGGGAGGCCAAGGTGCTGTAATAGCATCAAAAATTCTTGGGCTTGCCCTCTTTTACGAAGGCTTTTATATACAATCTTTTCCGGTTTTTGGCTTGGAAAGGCGCGGTGCACCTGTAGCTGCTTTTTTGAGAGTTGATAAAGAGCCGATTCGACAGCGCACTAATGTTTACACTCCTGATTCAGTAATCATCCTTGATGAGACTTTGATAACCTTTCAGAATGTAGTCGATGGATTGAAGGAAAACGGAAGTATTCTGATTAATACAAGAAAGAAGCCTATAGAATTTACGGCATTCAATGGTTATAGGGTTTATACCGTGAATGCAACCGATATTGCTTTGAAATATGGCCTTGGCACTCTCTCTTCGCCAATCGTCAACACAGCTATCCTCGGCGCCTATTTGAGAATAAATAAAATTTTGAAGTTTTCCTCATTGGAAAAAGCCCTTAGGGAGGAAGTTAAAGAAAATGCGGTAAATAATCTTCTTGCGGCTAAAGAGTCATACAGAAAATGCAATCTTTGTCCCTTGGATGAACTAAATGAAAAGAAAAAATCGAAACAGTAAATTCTTTCTTGCTCTTTGCAATGAATCCGTTGCAAGGAATATAACAGGTGCATGGAGAAATGTCAGGCCTGTTTATAAAGAGAAGACTGCCCCTTGCCGTGAATCCTGCCCGGCAGGAGAAAATATCGAAGGAGTAATGTCTCTTGTTTCACAGCGCAAATACATCGATGCCTGGAATCTAATCAGAGAAGAAAATCCCTTCCCTGCCGTATGCGGAAGAGCTTGCTACCATCCCTGTGAAAGCGGATGCAATAGAGGTTTTTTCGACGAGCCGCTTTCAATAAATGCCATAGAAAGATTTGTTTCAGATATGGCTTTTCAGAAGTATGGAAGGAAAAGAAGAATAGTAAAAAAAGGGGGAAAAAAGAAGGGAAGAGTAGCTGTAATTGGAGCCGGAGTGGCGGGATTGACAGCGGCTTATCATCTTGCAAGAAATGATATAGCAGTGACTGTTTATGATTCTTTTAAATCTCCGGGCGGAATTCTTCGTTATGGTATTCCGGCATACCGCTTACCTAAGGATATCCTTGATTGGGAAATTGAAAGGATAAGAGACAATGCTGTTGATATTGTTTGCGGTAAAAGACTTGGAAAAGATCTTTCCATCAAGGGACTGCTTAATAAATCTGATGCACTCATAATTGCTGCAGGCGCCACCTTTTCGAGAAAGCTTGGAATAGAAGGGGAAGAAGCAGAAGGAATAATCGACGGCAGTAAGTTTTTAAAGGACATTAGTCTTGGAAGAATGAAAGCGCCGGGTAGGAAAGTGGCTGTCATCGGAGGTGGAAACACGGCAGTCGATGTGGCAAGAAGCGCGCTGAGGTTAGGTTGTGAAGTAAAGATGTTTTATAGAAGGACACGAATCGAGATGGGGGCATTCCCGGAGGAAATAACCGATGCCGTCGAGGAGGGAGTTGACATCAATTTTCTTGTTGCGCCATATGCCTTTTTAAAGGGTAAAGATAATAAACTTGAGGGTATCAGGTTTCAGCGAATGAAACTTGGAAAACCTGATGCAAGCGGAAGAAGAAGACCTGTGCCTATTAAAGGCGATACCTTCGAAGAGGATTTTGATTGTGCCATAGTTGCCATAGGTGAAGACATCGATTCTTCAATTTTGAAACCTCTTGTTGATGAGGAATCATTTTTCTCATCTCTGCGATATGGCTGTATTACTCCTATTGAAAGAGTCTTTACGGCCGGAGATTTTGCAGGAGGTCCAAGAAGTATAGTTGAAGCTATTGCCGGGGGAAAAAGGGCGGCTTTGGCTGTTATTTCTATGATAAATGGAAAAAGCTTTGCACTCGATTATGAAAAGATAAGAATTGGAGCGCAAGGAGGAATCTCATTTTCCAATTATGGGAATTCTTCAGAGGAGATAATTGAAAAATTGAGCACAATTGTCGAATACCAAAACCTCAATATCGATTATTTTATGCCTGCTGACCCGCCACAGATAAGAAAAGCAGATGTTGAAAAAAGAAAAAAAGATTTTTCTGAAGTAGTTCAAACATTGAGTAAAAGAGAGGCGATTGCGGAAGCTGAAAGGTGTTTTAACTGCGGCAGATGTACTGATTGTGATAACTGCTATAAATTCTGCCCTGATATTTCTGTCCTAAAGAGGGTGAGAAAGGGGTTTACCTATGAGATTGACTATGATCACTGCAAAGGGTGTTCAATCTGTTATTCGGAATGTCCCCGAAATGTAATTGAAATGGTTGAGGAGGTAAAGTCTTGAGAAAAGTTTTGATGGCAAATCATGCGGTTTCAATTGGTGTGAAACTTTCCCGTGTTTCCGTAGTAGCCGCATATCCCATTACTCCTCAATCTCAAGTAGTTGAATTGATTTCGGAGATGTGTGCCGATGGAGAGATAGATGCGAAGTTTCTGAAGGTTGAATCTGAACATTCTGCAATGGCATGTTGTATAGGGGCGGCGCTTGGTGGTTCAAGAGTTTTTACTGCAACTTCATCACAGGGCTTGCTGCTAATGCATGAGATGCTGCATTGGGCAGCCGGCTCAAGAGTGCCTATTGTTATGACGAATGTAAACCGCTCTGTCAGTCCTCCATGGAGCATTTGGACTGACCAAACAGATTCGCTTTCACAAAGGGATACCGGTTGGATTCAGCTCTATTGTGAAAGTAATCAGGAAGTTCTTGATTCAATCATTCAGGCATATTGGATTGCCGAGAAGGTAAATCTGCCCTTTATGGTAGTTTTTGACGGCTTCTATCTTTCCCATACAAATGAGGCAGTGGATATTCCTGAGCAATCGGATGTTGACCGCTTCCTTAGAAAATTCAGGCCAAAATTCAAGATTGATGTCAAGAAACCGCATGCTTTCAACAGCATAGTTTATCCCGATGCCTATATGGAGTTTAGACATATGATTAAGGAATCGATGGATACTGTGCCTGCTGTTGTGAATAAATGCGGAGCTGAATTTGGCAAAAAATTTGGACGAGTCTATGGCACCCTTGAAGAGTATAGGAACGAAGATGCTGAGATAAGTCTCATAACATCGAGCACTGTTACAAGCACTGCAAGAATTGTGATTGACGAATATAGAAAAAAAGGAATCAAAGCAGGATTGATCAAACTTCGCCTTTTCAATCCCTTCCCTCGTGAAGACATTTTAAATGCCATAAGAGGGAAACGGAAGGTAGGTGTAATAGATAGGAATTATTCTCCGGGAAATGGCGGCGTATTTGCGCAGACTTTGAGAGCAAATATAATTGGGAATGGAGACATTCCTGAAATCTATCCCTTCATCGTAGGACTTGGCGGCAGAGATGTCCATTTGGGCGTATTGAATGAAGCCATAGATATTATGGCTTCCAACAAAAAGATAAAAGCAGGTGAAGAAATATGGCTCGACCTAAAAAAGTAAGAATTCCCTCTGAAGAATTTTTTCATCCGGGGCATTATGCCTGTCAGGGATGTGGTGCACCGATTGTTGGAAGGTATCTGTTGAAAGCCCTCGGCAAAAAAACCATAATCGTGATTCCTGCATGTTGTTGGTCTGTTATTCAGGGACCTTATCCCTATTCTACACTTAAAGTCAATGTAATCCATACGGCGTTTGAAACTGCCGCATCGACAGCGGCAGGAATAAGAGCATCCCTTGAGATGCAGAAGAAAAACGATGTAAATGTTGTTGCTCTGGCAGGAGATGGAGGTACTTTCGACATCGGTCTTCAGGCATTGTCAGGGGCGGCAGAAAGAAATGATGATATTATTTATGTCTGTTATGATAATGAAGCGTATATGAATACAGGAATCCAAAGAAGCTCATCAACTCCTTTGGGTGCATGGACTACAACGACACCGGGTACACATTACAAGGACAGGCCCAAGAAGGATATAATTCAGATTATGGCGGCACACCGAATTCCATATGCTGCAACAGGAAATGTCGCTTATCCTGAAGACCTTTATGTCAAATTCAAGAAAGCAACTACTATGAGGGGCCTTCGCTTCTTCCATATTTTATCTCCCTGTCCTCCCGGATGGCGCTCTTCCTCTGAAGATTCGATAAAGATTGCTCGTTATGCAACTTGGTCGAAGATGCATCCTCTTTATGAGGTTTATGATGGAGAAAAATATGTAGTCAGAAAGCCGGAAAAGGAGATTCCTGTCAATGATTACTTCAGTCTGCAAAAACGATTTGCCCATCTCACCGAAAGAGAAGTTGACACCATTCAGCAGATGGTTGACGAAAGGTGGGAAAGTCTCCTGAGGTTGGCATCTTGAACTGGATATTGAAAGAATTTTTTATTGGTTTTTTCTTATATTTCTTTCGCTGACGGCTTTTTCTATTATTTCAGAGAGGACTTCGACATCAACAGGCTTGTGTAGAAATTCATAAACTCCCCAGTCTATTGCCTGCACATAGTTGTCCATTTCACCATAAGCGGTTAAAACAATGACTGCTACATCATTGCCTTTTTTGTTTTTTAATTCTTTCAAAAAATCCATTCCATTCATTTTTGGCATTTTAAGGTCGGTTATGATGAGATCAAAATGTTGTTTCTCGATTTTTGCCAATCCTTCCAAACCATTCGAGGCAAGAGAGACATTCATTCCCTTTTCTTTCAGAAATTTTTTCAGAAATTGCTTGAAAACCTCATCGTCTTCTATTACAAGCACAGAAATCTTTCCATCGTCATCATCTTTCATATTCCTATCCCTTTATTTTAGGGCAGAAACAAAATCTTCAATTCTCTTTAGTCCCTTCTCGAGCATTTCCATCCCTGTTGCATAGGAAATTCTGATATTATTGTCGCTTCCGAACGCTGCACCCGGTACAGCCGCTACATTGAAACTGCTAAGGAGCGTTTCTGTGAGGTCATTCGAGGAATTGATGGCTTTTCCTTCAAAGCTTTTTCCATAAATTCCTGAAAAGTTTGGGAAACAATAGAAAGCGCCTTTTGGATTGAAACATTTGACTCCTTCTATTGAATTGAGTTTCGAGACGACAAACTTGCGTCTTTCATCAAATGCAAGGCGCATTTTCTCAACTGCCGATTGGTCTCCTGTGATTGCTTCAATGCTAGCCATTTGAGAGATTGATACAGGGTTTGAAATCGACTGGCTTTGAAGTTTAGTGATAGCCGACATTATTTCTTCATTGCCGGCGCCATATCCTATTCTCCATCCTGTCATTGAATAGGTTTTTGATACGCCGTTTACGACGATTGTATTTTTCTTCATTTCATTGGATAGCGATGCAATACTTGTATGTTTGTAACCGTCATAAACAAGGCGTTCGTAAATTTCATCGGAAATTACAAGAATTCCTTTTTCAAGAACAACTTCTGCAATTTCTTCGAGATCTTTTACTTCATATGCACCGCCTGTTGGATTCGACGGGCTGTTTAAGATAAGAGCTTTTGTCCTTTCAGTTATTTTTTCCCGCAGAGCATCTGCTTTGAGGCAGAATCCGTCTTCTTCCTTTGTCTCTACGATTACAGGTTTGCCTCCTGCGATTTCCACTTGGTCAGGGTATGATACCCAATAGGGAGAAGGGATGATAACTTCATCGCCGGGATTCAGTAAGACCATTGCAAGATTGAAGAGAAAATCCTTAGCCCCTGAAGAAACTACAATCTCACTTCTTTTATATTCGAGTCCGTTTTCTGATTTGAATTTTTCGATGATTGCGTCTTTCAATTCATTGATTCCAGCAGAAGGAGTGTATTTAGTGAAACCATTATCTATTGCTCTTTTTGCCGCTTCTTTTATGTTGTCAGGCGTATCAAAATCAGGCTGTCCTGCGCCAAATCCTATGACATCTTTGCCTTCGGCTTTCAGCTTATTTGCAAGCGCTGTAATTGATAAAGTTGGCGATGGCTTGAGGGCTTTTGCTCTTTCACTAAGTTCCATTTTCAATCTCCTTTTCAACTTTCTCTTTTTTTTATTTCTATGCACTCTATGTCTATGAAACTATGATTTTATTGTCTGCATTGTAATTCAGATGTTTTTTTTAGTCAATTTAAATGCTTTGTTTTGTAGAAATAATGATTGAAATGAGAATACATGAGGAAATCAAAAACTTTATTGAAGGTAAGAGTTTTTTTATGTTAAATCCTCTCAATATGAATCAGTTTAACAAGAAATGATGTAACAATGGAAGAAGATATAATGACTTTGACTGTTTCTGCGCCGGGACGTATTTGCCTTTTTGGTGAACATCAGGATTATCTTGGATTCAATGTAATCTCTGCGGCAATAAATAGAAGAATAAAAATTTCAGGCAACGCAGTAGTGGGGCGGTCTCTCAGTATAGATTTACCCGATATAACTTCTTTTGAAAAAATTGATTTGGATAATCTCAATACTTTGAAGAACAATCGCGATTATTTGAGAAGCGCTTTTAATCTGTTGAAGTCAATGGGAGTTCAATTTCCACAAGGGTTTGATTGCAAGATTGAAAGCACGATTCCAATTAAGAAGGGCGTTTCGAGTTCCTCTGCAATGGTAGTAGCATGGATAGCCTTTCTTCTTGCAATTTCAGGAGAAAAAGAAAATTATTCCTCCTTTGATATTGCAAAGCTTGCATTTAAAGCTGAAGTTGAAGCATTCAACGAACCCGGAGGTATGCAGGACCATCTTTGTGCCGCCATTGGGGGTATGCTTTTTATGGATTTTTCAGGTGATGTGAAATATAGGAAGTTAAAGAATAAATTGAATGGTTTTGTCTTGGGCGACAGTCTTGTTCAAAAAGATACCATTGGAGTTTTATCAAGAATAAAGAAAGGATTTTTTGGCGCAGTGGATATGATCAAGAAGGATTTGCCTGATATTGACATCTTGACTGCCTCCTCAGATATAGCAGATTCATATGAGGAAAAGCTGGACAGGGAGTCATATAGAATATTTGCAGGCGCTCTGAAGATAAGGGATCTGACTTCTGAAGCTCTTGATGAAGTGGAAAAAGACAGTGTCGATGAAGATAGGATAGGTGAGCTTTTTAACAGGCATCATCAAATTCTTCGCGACAATCTGTCAGTTTCTACTCCACAAATAAATGATATGATCGATGCGGCTTTGAGTGTAGGAGCAAAGGGAGCCAAAGTCAACGGCTCAGGTGGGGGCGGATGCTTCATAGTGTATTGCCCAAAGAAGGAGAATGAGGTAATAGAAGCAATTAAGAAAAAGGGAGGCGAAGCTTCAAAAATTGAAATAGATGAAGGAGTTAGGGTGGAATGCTGATTCTTGCAATAGAAAGTTCCTGTGATGAAACTGCAGCTGCAGTTGTAAAAGACGGCCGCAAGGTTCTTTCGAATGTCGTTGCTTCGCAAATTGAAATTCATTCCAAATATGGCGGTGTTGTCCCTGAGCTTGCTTCAAGAGCTCATATTGAATCTATTTATCCAGTCACAGAAAAAGCTCTTTCAGATGCGGATACTGACATTTCCTCGATAAATGCAGTGGCAGTTACCTATGGTCCCGGACTTGTCGGGTCGCTGCTTGTAGGAGTGTCTTTTGCAAAAGCCCTTGCCTATGCTTTGAATGTGCCACTGATTGCCGTCAATCATCTTGAAGGACATTTGCTTTCAAGTATAATCGAGCATGGAAAGGTTGAGTTTCCATACATTACCCTTGTTGTCTCCGGAGGTCATACGAATATTTATCTTGTAAAGGCGATTGGGGAATACAAATTGCTCGGTTATACGGTTGATGATGCGGCAGGCGAAGCTTTCGACAAAGTGGCAAAGATGCTTGGCCTCGGTTATCCGGGCGGTCCTGTAATAGATAAGATTGCCAAAGAAGGAGAGATGGGTAAGATAAAATTTCCAAAAGCAGTAGTGCGGGGCAAGAAACTTTGTTTTAGCTTCAGCGGAGTGAAGACAGCTGTGCTTACTTATTTGAAGGATAAAGGTTTCTATGATAAGCGCAGACAGATAATTCTATCAGAAGAGATGTCAAAGCAATTCAAAGCCGATGTGGCACGCGCTTTTCAAGAATCGGTAGTTGATGTTCTTGTTGAAAAGACATTATCTGCTGCAAAACATTACAATTGTAAAGTTGTCACTATTGCAGGAGGTGTTGCATGCAACAGCGCATTGAGGCAGAAAATGTACGATGAGTGCAAAAGAGAAGGTATGAAGCTCTATATACCAAATGCATCTTACTGCATCGACAATGCCGCAATGGTTGGGATAGCAGGTTATTATAAATTCAAGAGAGAAGGGGTTGGCGCAACACTCTCACTAAATGCCGAGCCAAGAGCACGATTATAGATTTTATCTTTTTATTATAGTTCATTCAGTGAAGCCTCTTTTGTAATGACCCATTTTGAGGGGTTGTTGACATATCGACTTCTATTAAAGCTGTTATTTTCCGATTTCAAGAAATCTCATCCTCTGAGGCATAAAAATGTTCTTTTACGACTTCATTGATGTATCCAGACATTCCTTACTATTGCTTTCAATATCATTTTAATGGATATCTACACGAGATTTTTAAATCTATGATGCTTTACATAATGGGGTATGAAGATCTTGAAATCAGAAATGATGAGGTAAATAAATTTCATTAAAATTCAATGTGTTTACTAATATTATCAATGATGACTTGTTTTGTCGGAAAATTGAACACTTTTTATTTGCTTCGAAAGC